>JBFISV010000005.1:0-23393 GCA_041608415.1 Woeseiaceae bacterium | reverse complement strand
GCTGCTGCCATAGACCCTGTGCCACGAGGCACCGACGTATGGCGCGAATTTCGGGGTGATCTCGAATCGCAGGGGAGTCCGGCGGCGACCTCGCCGACGCCGCTGCTCAAAGCGAACGCCGGCGAGCTAGCCCGGATATTGCACCAAGGATCGCGACTCTGGCGCGGGGCTCGTGTGGCTGAGGGCAGGCCTGGAGCGAAAGTCATAGCAATAGCTATGACTTGAGTGAAGGCCAAGCTCAGGCGCGCGGGAACCAGCCAGGATCGCGATAGGCAAACGGCGGTGTACAAATCGTGAACAACCTTCACAGAATTCACAGCTAGCTCGCCGGCGTTCGCTTTGAGCAGCGGCGTCGGCGAGGTCGCCGCCGGACTCCGCCTGCGATTCGAGATCACCCCGAAATTCGCGCCATACGTCGGTGCCTCGTGGCACAGGGTCTATGGCAGCAGCGCGGACTTCAGGCGCAGGGCCGGTGAGTCAAGCGCAGCGACCACGCTGCTCGCGGGAGCGCGTTTCCGGTTTTAGGCCAGGCTCGTCCGGCGGCGCCCTGCCGGCGTCAGGAACGCCGCGGTCCGATGTGCGTGTCACCGCGCTCGCCTGCCAGCGCGACCTGGCGGCGGCGCTCCTCGAGGCGCTCACGGCGATCGGCGTCCAGCTCACCGATGCAGTACGCGCAGGACACGCCTTCGCGATAGTCCGGGGACTCGAGGTCCTCCACCGACAGCGGCCGGCGGCAGGCATGGCATTGCACATAGCCCCCTTCGGCGAGATCGCGATCGATCGCCACGCGCGTATCGAAGACGAAGCATTCGCCGCTCCAGCGATTGTCCTCGTCCGATACGTTCGCGAGGTAATTGAGAATTCCGCCGCGCAGGTGATAAACGTTTCTGAAGCCGAGCTCGCGCATCAGGGCGGTCGCTTTCTCACAGCGTATGCCGCCCGTGCAGAACATGGCGAGTGGCTTGTCGGTCGAAGCGGCGGCGAGTTCCCTGGCGAAGTCCGGAAATTCCCGGAAGCTGTCCGTCTCCGGATCGATGGCACGCGGGAATGTACCGAGCTCGACTTCGTAGTGGTTGCGCGTATCGACAACGAGCACGTCCGGATCATCGATCAGGCGATTCCAGTCAGCCGGCTCCACGTAGGTCCCGGCATTCTCGTGCGGCAGAATGTCGGGCCGGCCGAGTGCGACGATTTCCGGCTTGAGTTTTACCCGCAGGTGTCGGTACGGCGAATCCGCGGCTTCCGTCCAGCGGACATCGAGCGCTTGTGCGAGCGCCAGCCGGTTGCTTATCCACTCGAGCACGCGACGGATCGCGCGCTCGTCGCCCGCGAGCGCGCCGTTGAGCCCCTCCTTCGCGACGAGGATCGTGCCGAGCAGCGCTTCGCGGCGACATAGCTCTCGCAGCTCGTCTCTGAACGCCGCCGGCTCGGCCAGCGCGAGGAAGCGGTAAAACGATGCAACCTTCATGATTCTTCGTGATTCTCGACCGCTGCGAGCGAAAGTATCGAATGGCGGATTTCCTCGCCCAGCACGAGGCGCGCGTCGGCGCCGATACTCAGGATATCGTCGCCGAACACCAGCTTGCCATCGACGTTGCGCTGCAGGACCTCCTGTTCCTGCAGCTTGATGATGAAATCGTGAAACAGCCTCCTGTTGAAAAAATCGGGCGAGTGCAGGCCGTAGATCAGGGACAGCCGCCCGGCGCTCTGTTCACAGAGCGTCTCGAGCCGGGCGCGCGTAAGCATCCCCGAACCGTTGCGCACGAGCAGCGCGATGACGAGGTAGAAGCGCTGCAGCATCGGCACCATCGACTGTCCCAGCATGAGGAGCTGATAGGCCTTTTCAGAGCCCGCGGGAGGCCGCTCCAGCATCTTCTTGTTCTGGCCGCGGGACAGGATCCCGAGCTCGATCAGGGCCTCGATGGCCTCGCTCGTCACGTCGTCGATGTGCCCGTAATCCCATTTCAGGCACAGCTCTTTTTTCATGAACGGGTAGATCAGCCGCATCAGCCGCTGCAGCTCGGCGTGCTCGAGTTGCTGCCCCTGAATGAAGCAGCAGGCCACGGCGGCCGGCATGGCCAGCAGGTGCAGGACATTGTTTCTGAAGTACGTCATCAGCACCGCGGTGCGTTCGGCCATCTCGATGACCTCGCCCATCGGGTGCGACGATCGATGCACCGCGTCGAGGTGCTCGCCGTGCGCAATGATCTCGTCGGGCGTCATGTCCGGTATCGTCACGGTCTCCGCATAGCGGAATCGCCGCAGCAGGGCCATCGTGGTCGCGAGCTGGCGGCGGAGTTCGTCCAGCCCTATCTTCTGTTTCGGCGTCGCCAGCAGCACGCAGGCGAGCAGGCTGACCGGGGTCACCGCCGCCGCCGAATTGATGCGCATCATGATCTCGCCGCCGAGCTCCCCGACGACACCGCTCAGCCAGTCGCGGCGTTCGACGCCCTCCGGCAGGGACCGGCGCCAATCCGGCCGGGATCGATCCAGCAGGTCTTCGAGTTCGATGGGGTCGGCGACGTTGACGTACACCTTGCCGAAATTCTCGCGCAGCGACTTGATCGAACGCAGCAGGCCGGATAGCGATTCCTTTTTTTTCTGCGCGCCACCCAGTTCGCTGATGAACGAGTCGCCTTCGATGAGCTTTTCGTAGCCGAAGTATATCGGTACGAACACCACCGGGCGTTTCGGCTCATTGATGTAGCAACTGACCGTCATCGCGAGCATGCCGCCTTTCGGTGCGAGCAAACGTCCCGTCCGGCTGCGCCCACCCTCGACGAAATACTCGATCGAGTGGCCGCGAGTCAGAATTTTCTGCAGGTAGGCATCGAATACCGCGGCGTACAATCGGTTGCCCTTGAAGCTGCGGCGCAGAAAAAACGCGCCGCCGCGCCGGAGTATCGGACCGACGACCGGAAGATTGAGATTGATACCGGCGGCGACGTGAGGGACGTGCAGGCCTTCCTCGTAAACGATGTAACCCAGCAGCAGGTAATCGAAATGGCTGCGATGACACGGCACGTAAATGACTTCCTTGTTCTTCGCGACTTCGTGCACGCCCTGCATGTGATTCAGCTCGATGCCGTCGTAGATGCGGTGCCAGAGCCACCTCAGGAAGCGCTCGACGATACGGATCGTCGGGTACGAAATGTCCGCCGCTATTTCCAGTGCATACTTGCGCGCCTGCCGCTCGAGTTTTTCGCGCGCCGCGGGATCGGCGCCGGCTTCCGCCGCGATGGCGCGCTGCACGCTCGGCGCAACGAGCACCTGGTTGACGAGCGTCCGGCGGTGCGAAAGGTCCGGGCCCAGCGTTGCTGCGCGCCGTTGCCGGAAGTGCACGCGCAGAATCCTCGACACCTTGCGAAACGCGAGTGGCGCCTCGATGCCGTCGGCGACTATCGAACTCAGGTTTAGCGGATGACTGAAGTGCAGCAGCGTGTTGCGACCGTGAATCAGCGTGACGAAGAACTTCCGCGTCCTGCCGACGACGTCCCAGTTTTCCGAGAACAGGAGCTTGAGCAGCGAGCGTTCCTTGTCGGGCGAGCGCCCCCAGTAGATGGCGACCGGAATCAGCAGCAGTTCCTGCGGCGGGTTGCCGACGGAGGCGTCGACGAGGCGACGCAGGCGACGCGAGCCCTCCCGCGCCGGGCGCCGGGCAAGGAAACCCTCGAGAGACCGCAATGCGACGACACGCCGCGACTCGCGGATGCCGGCGTATTCGAACGCGCTCGCAGGGGACGGCAGGTCGTTGGCGGCGCAGGCATCCTCGAGCGCGAGAAGATCGGCGAGGCCGCCCGTCTCCAGCACGTAGCAGAGCGCTGGCCCGGGTTGACCCAGGAGTTCGGCCGGCGATTCTGGGTGAATCGACGGCCGGAACCAGAGCGAAAAAACTTTGCCCGCCAGCCAGTACAGCGGGCGGGCAAAGATCTCCATGACGTTCACGCCGGCTGGTTCAACCCGGGAGCGGGTTGGGTCCGGCTCGAATTACTGCTTCGGGACGTCGTCCATCTTCTTTTCGAGCTTTTTCTTGGCATCGGCGGCCTTGTCCATTGCGTCGTGGTAGGCATCACCCATCTTGTCCTTGCCCGCGTCGACCATATCGCCGGCTGTATCAGCCATATCGCCGGCTTTGTCGGCCATATCGTCCGCCGTGTCCATGGCATCGTCGACCAGGTCGCCGGTCGCGTCCTTCGCCCCGCGCGCCATATCGCCGGCCTCGTCCGCCATGTCTTCGGCCATGTCCCCCGCCTTGTCGGCGGCGTCTTCCATTTTGTCGGCCATGTTCGAACCGGCGCCGTCGCCGGACGAGCCGCCGCAACCGACGAAAATAAAGCAAATAGCCAGCAATAAATATCTCATGGTTTTTCTCCCAAGTGTTTTACGTCAATGAATGCGAATTGCGCCGCGGCTCTTTTATTCTGAAATGCGTGCGACGAAAAGTCTTAAGTACGCGGTGATTTCGTCGACATTCGCCGTCAGACGATGATCACCGTCGATCAGATGCAATTCGGCAGAACAGTTTCTAGCGAAAGCAATACTGTTGTCAACCGGCACAATATCATCATGCCAGCCGTGCACAATGCAAATCGGCAGGTCGGGCGGGTCGGGCGTCAGCGCCTCGAAACCCGGAATATGGTACGCGGGCGCCAACACGAACAGCCCGGCCGCGTCCAGCGCGCCGGCGGCGGCGGTTGCGACGTGCCCGCCCATGCTCGAGCCGACGAGGATCAGGCGATCGTCGATGCCGCGTGCGCTCGCGATGAGCTTGTCGACCCTGTCGGTCGGATCGGCGATGCCGCGGTAATCGATACTCGCCGCCCGGCACCCCATCGATTCGACGAGCGCTGCCATGCGGCGGATTTTCGTCCCCCACGGCCCCGATTCCTGGCCGTGCGAAAACACGACGGTAGTCATATCCGCTCTCCCTCCGAGCCATCACACAAATCTTCGAGGTGACGCGCGACGAGCCAGTCTCGATCCTGGCCCCAGCAAAGCCAGTCGCCGATGCGAATCGTCGGCACGCCCCAGCCGCCGGACGCCATCATCGCGGCGCGATTCTTCTCGGCGAGGCCTCGCCACGTCCCCTCCTCAAGCGACGCCCGTGCGTCCGGCCACGACAGGCCGGCCCGCGCAATGATTGCTTGCAGTCCTTCGTCGGTGGCGACGTCGACGCCACGGCTCCAGATCGCACGGCCGGCTTCGAGCACGAATTCGCGCTCGCGTTGGCGGCTCCTGGCGTATTCGAACGCCGCCATGCAGCGCTCCACACCGGCGCCGAGCGGGTCCACCACGCGCCCGAACGGGATGCCGCGCGTGCGCGCCTCGCGGCTCGCATCGGCGACAATATAATGCCGTTTGCGCCTCGGCATCCGCATGCCGCGCGCGACCATGGGCAGCACGGGTCGAATTCGAAGCGCCGTGCCGAACGCGTCGGCAATCTCGAAGATGCGTGCGAGCAACAAATACGAATACGGGCTGCGGAAGGACACGAACAGCTCCAGCGCCGGAATTCGGGCCACCGTGGCGGGCGGCTCGCCGGGAAGGCTGACCTGCATGACGCGGCGGATCGAGGCGATGCGCGGCGCGAGTCCGGGCTGCGTGCGCGCGCCCAGGCTGTCGAGGCGATCGATGAGGTAGTGCAATCGATCGATGCCCCAGTACCACTCGCCGCCGTAATGAATCATCGCTGTACCGTAGTGACCGAGCTGCCGGAGCCTGCGTCGATTGCGTCGCCTCACGTCGTCGGCCGCGGTCGTTTGCGCGGCGCTTGCCACAAACTGCGCGACGCCGCGCGCATCGCCGCGCCAGTACGCCGCGATCGCACGCTCGAGCCGTTCTTCGAAGTCATCGGCCGACTGCTCAACGAGCAGGGCGTCCGCGAGCGCCCGGCCATGATCGACCGGCGGTGCACTGCCGATATCGAGGAACGGCACGCCCAACTCGCGGGCCAGGCGGCGGCAGTCCCGGATCGCATACACCGACTGTCGTTCGGGCGCCGGGCGGAAGTCGTCTGCGACAGCGTCCGTGACGTACAGCCGCAGCCCGACATCGTAATAGTCCCTGAACTCCGGCAGATAACAGCACAGCAGATACGAGTAGGGATCGTCGATCGCGACGAAAACCGAGACCACGTGATCGCGGCCTGCAAGCCTGCGGGCCGCTTCCGCGACGCGGCGGCGCGTTTGCAGCGAGCCGTTGCCGTAAATCAGTGCGGGCAGCAGCGAGCGCAACCTGGCGTTCAATCTGGTCATTCGTCCCACATGGATGTCGGTTTCCACAGCAATTCGTCGATATCCGGCTGCCAGCGAAACTGCTTCATGTCGATACGACCGCGGCTCACCTTGACGCCTTCCCGCGCCAGGCGCTCGCGCTGTTCGGCGAATGGCCGGCTGTTTTCGTCGAACGCGATCAGTCCGGACGCGCGCACCACGCGATGCCAGGGAACGTCGTGGCCCGCTTCCAGTGTCCTCAACACGTACCCCACCTGCCTTGCGCCGCGCGCTATGCCGGCGAGTTCGGCGATCTGCCCGTAGCTCGCGACGCGCCCGCACGGTATAGCACAGACCATCGACCGCACCCGCCGCGCCCGCAAGCTCGCATCCATCGTCTCAACCCGACCGGAGGCGTGCCCGGATCTCGCGGCGCGCGTCCCTCAATACGGTATCGCGATCGAGGCTGTCGAGGATTTTCTGCACGACTTTCTTGGGCCCCGACTCGCCCCAAGACTTGCCTTTCGACAGGTACTCGGCCGCGACCCGGCCGACGATCAGCGTGCTGTAGTAGGCCACGGCGCCCTGCGCCGCCGCCGTTGCAATCGTCGACAGGCCCGCACTGCCCAGTTTCAATGCCGACGAGCCGAGATGGATGGCCCACACGGTCGCCATGATCGCCGCCGCCTCGGCACCGATCACGCCGACCAGCGAACCCGCTTCCTTGCGGCTCAACGGCAGGCCGTAGACGCGTGACAGGTGCACGACCATGCCGACATCGATGAAAGCGGCGGCGAACAGATCCGCGACCGGCACCGGATTGAGGGCCACCGCGATGCCCTTGCCGACGCAATAGGTCCGCACCAGCTTGTCGCCCAGTTCGCGCCGCGCCGCGAGGATTCGTCTGCCCACCTGGTCGCTGAGGTCCGATGCAAACAGGCTTGCATTCAACGCCGCCAGCGTCTTGCCTTCGGCGTCCAGAATGTCCCATAACTTCACACGCAGTGCGTCGATATCGGGAGCCCGGTGTCGCTCGCTCGTGACCTCGTTGCCGGCGCCATCCGACTCGATGACGATCTGCGGCCTCGGTTCGGCAGCCACGGCGAGAATCTTGTCGGGTTCGATGATTCCGGCGGTCCGCCGCCGCAGCGATTCGAGCAGCCGGGCCTGCTCCTCGGCCGTGAAGAGATCCGACTTGTTCAGTGCGACGATGACCGGACGCCCCCGGGACAGCAGGCTTTTGAGTGCGTCGAGTTCCGTTTCCGTCAAATCGCTGTCGACAACGAAGATCACGAGATCCGAGCGCTCCGTAACCTCGCGTGCCAGCAACTCGCGTTGCTCGCCGCCCGCCTCGTCCAGGCCCGGCGTGTCGATCAGGTACACGCCGTCGGAGCGGACCTCGTCCCAGGGATGCATGGCGGAATACCGCGTCTCGCCGTGCAGCGGACTCACGCCGAAGACCGCCTTGCCGAGCAGCGCATTCAGCAACGAGGACTTGCCGGTGCTGACGCGTCCGAAGACCGCCAGGTGTATGTGCCCGTTTTCGAGCTTGTCCAGCATGCCCTGCACGGCCTCGTAATCGTGAACCAGCGATTCCCGCACGCCGGCGGGGAGACGTGTGTCCTTGATGAGTTCGTGCAGGGACTCGCGGGCCAGCGTCAGATGATCGGGCTCGTCGCCGTCATTCCCGGGCGCTTTTTTCTTCCAGCGCCATTCTGGCAACGCGGCGAACGCCCGTTTCAATATATTCACTGATGCCTTCCTCGAATTCACGGGCCGCAACGTCGGGCACGAGTTCGCCGTGTTTGCTGAGTGTCATTATCAGGCTGCGGCCCAGCGCGTCAAAAATCAGGCCGTACGCGACCGCGTGCACGAAGCCCCCCGCAACCGTGCCGATTCCGGGAAACGCCTTGAGGCCGTTGCCCGCGACGGCGAGCGTCAAGGGCAATGCACGCCCCACGCGACTCTGGCTCAGCGACAGGAATTCCTCGATGTCGAGGTCGCGCGGCGCGGCGCCGTACAGTTTGCAGAGTTCCTGCGTCATCGTGGTGCCGATGTAGCCCTGGATCAGGATATCCGTTCCCGGGCTGATCGCCGCCAGCGAACCGATGATCGCCTTGCGCGTCGAATTGCGCACGATCTGCTCCGAACGCTGCTCGCGATAGGTCGCTTCCGCCTCGGCCAGCCGGTCGGCGGCGAGGCGGAACACGGCCCGGTCGCGGCGCAGATCGAGCGCTCCCATGTCGTTCTCGAGCAGGCGATTGACGGCCACGACGAGCACGCCGATGTCGGCCGGGCGTTCGCGGCGTACGACGTTCTCGGTGCCGTCGCCGCTGCGTTCGACGACCTCGGTCTCGCCGCCCGCCGAGACCGCGACGACGCGATCGCGGCCGATCTCGCCGCCGATTCCCTCGAGGCGCTCGAGCAGACGCTGCATCAGGCTCGCCTGTTCATCGATGCTGAACCGATCCGCCTTGTTCATGACCAGCACCATCGGCTTGTCGAGTGCGAGCAGGCTTTCGACGGCAGCCGCCTCGGCACGCGTCAGATCACCGTCACAGACGAACAGCACGACGTGCGCACGCTGCGCCTCCTGCAATGCCCTGTCATCGAAGCCCTCGTCGTGACCGCCGGTGCCGGGGACATCGGTCAGCAGGATTTCCGCGCCATCGTGATTGCGCCAGCGATAGTGGCGTATGTCGACCGTCGATCCGGCCACGACGTCGATTTTTACGTCGGCGTCCGGTACCAGCGCCTTGATCAGCGAACTCTTTCCCGAACTGACCTCGCCGAAAAAACACAGATGTACCGCGCCGCTCGTGCGGCGGCTCGCGAGTTCCTGCAATTCGGCCTGTGCGCTGCCGACGTCCACACCGGCCGACGCGGCCTCGGCCAGGCGCCGCTGGATGTCCTCGCGCGACAGTGGCCTGGGCGTTGCCGCCCGCGGCGACTTGATGCGGCGACGAATGACGAGTCGCCAGATCAGCGCGATGGCCGCGACGACGATGGCCAGCATGATCGCGACGTAGGCGTAAAGCAGCGGTGCCGGGCCCCTTGCGAGCCGGTCCCATACGTTGAGCGCCGATTCCGTGACGAACAGCAAGCCGCCGGTCGCGACGATGAATACCACGGCAACGGCGAGCGCGATGACGACGCGAATGAGGCGATCCAGTTTCACTCGACTATTCTACCGCCGCGAGGACCGCACGCAGCGATGATTCGAGCCAACCCGGATAATTGACGCGTCGGCGCGTTACGCTCGTGCATTTTCCGGGCCAGGGGTTCTGCGGCACAGTGCCGTCGCGAGAGAGTGCCGGCGCGAGGCCGGTTTTTCGATCTTTCGCGGCGCATAGTCGCTATTGCCACGAAAAAGATCGGAGAAACCAACCACCGTGCTGCTGTCGCAGCAGGCCTGGCTTCTGCCGCGCAGAGCCCCTGGATGCAGGCCCCTCAGATCATGAAACCGAGGTCGCGCACGGCGAAATTGTCGATGTTGGGCGCCACGATATCGAGGTCGGCGGCGGCGATCCCGAACCAGCTGGCGAGCGTCGCCGCAAACTGATCGGCCGACGTAGAGGGAATCATTCGACCGCCGCCAACGTCTTCCGGCCCGTCGATCTGCAACAGCGGATAGCTGCCGTATACGTGCCGGCCGCGGACGGCGTCTCCGATGACAACCTGGTTGCCGCCCCATGCATGATCGGTGCCGTCACCGTTCGACGTCAGCGTGCGCCCGAAATCGGACTGGGTGAACGTGGTTACGCTCTCCGCGATGCCGAGCTCGAACATCGCATCGTAAAAGGCCTTGAGGCCGTCGCTGACGCCGCCGATCAGCAGCGGCTGGTCTTCATTCTGTTTATCGTGAGTGTCGAAGCCACCCGCCGCAACGAAGAAGATTTGTCGCTGCATCTTGAGCTCGCCGCGCACGGCGATCAGTTTTGCAACCGTTTCGAGCTGCTGCCCGAGCTGGCCCTGCGGAAACACCGTCGTGAACGGATCCGCGGAAGCGATCGCCGCACTCAGCTTGTCGGCCGCCGCGATGGCGCGCTTCTGCACGTCCGCAAACCCGCGCTCGTAAATCGATGGGTAGTCCGCGTTCAGGATTCGCAGAAACGCGAGACGCTGTTCGTAGAACGGGTCTTCGGGATCCGCCGGAATACCTTCGAACAGCAGCGGGCCTGCCGGCCCCATCACGTATGCGACGGTTTCGTCCGCCGACTGAAACAGGTTCGAGCCGAACAGCGATACGTTGGTCGCCATTTGCTGGTCGGCCACGCCGCTCCGAATCAGGTCCGCCATCCGGCCCGCCCAGCCGGTCTTGCTCTGCGCGTCGCCTTTGAGCGACTGCCATTGATCCTGCTGATCGTTATGCGAAAAAAGTTGCGGCGGCCGTCGCACGGAACGATTGAAGAATTGCTCTTTCGTCATCGGCTCGATCAATGGACCGACGTTGCTGACAAACGCGGCGACGCCGTCCTCGAACAAGGTTCGCAGCCCGCCTGCGGACGGGTGCAATCCGTAGTCGATGCCGTCCGGTGCCGCGGGCGTGATCGGCAGCAACTGGCTTTGCGGCACCGCGAGGCCCTGGCGTGCCTGTGCATAGACGTTATATTCGGCGTCGCTGTGCGGCACGAGCAGATTGAAGGAATCGTTGCCGCCATACAGAAACATGCATACGAGCGCCTTGTAATCGCTGAAACCGCCGCTGCTGCCGACGACCTGCGAAAATGCCGCGCCCGGAGTTGCCGCGAACATCGCCGCCGCGAGCCCGCTTTGCTGCATGAATTTGCGCCTGTCGATCTTCGCCATTTCCGGTTTCTCCGTCAGCCGGCCATCAACGCTGGTACGCGTATTCGGGCGATGTCACCGTGAGGTAGATCGCCTCGGCGGCCCTCGCCAGCGCTTCCTCCGCGGGAATCAATTCAACCATGCGGACGATTTCCGCGCGCAGCGTATCGGATATCTCGCCGCCGAGCAGTTTCCCGGACACGCTGTCGACGAGCGCAATCGGATCGCCCGCGATCGCCGTCTCTTCCTCGAAATTGATCAGGATCGTGTCCTCCTGGATCGGTTCGAGATTTCTGTCGACCACCCAGTTGAAGAGAAACGCCTGGTAGAACATCCAGTTCGTAACGAAGGTGTTTTGATATTCCGTCGCAATCTGCAGCTCGGGCGCAACGAGGCTCGAATTACGGATCTCCCCGGGTGGCGCATAGAACGGGCTGAAAAAATTGAATACGGACGGCGACTGCAGCGGGCCCTGCCCCAGCACGATATACGAAATCGCGAACGAATAACGGCCGCTGTCCGAATGCGCTTCGTATGCGCGCCACAGTTGCGTCAAGCGCAGCAGCGGCTCCTTGAGTTTGCCGTCTATTTCCATTGACATGTCGGGCCGTGCCTCGGCATCGAGCAGAATCGCCCTGACAACGGCGCCCAGGTCGCCGCGGACTCCGAAGCCGTTGTCGTCGAATACGGCCGCGACCCGCTGCGCGTACGCCGGAGACGGATTGCTGGCCGTGAGTCGCTGAATCAGCCGGATTGCGATGAAAGGCCCGACATTCGGATGATTGAAAATATTGTCGAGCGCATCCCGCAGATCCTGTTCGCCGGATTGTCCGGCCGGAATCTCGACGTCGTCGAGGATTTTCTTCGGCCCGCCATCGTGATAGGCGGGATAAAGCTGCATCGGCATGACCTGGTTCGAGTAGGTCGGGAAGGCCGCGCGCAGGTCCGCAAATCCCGCGTAGCTCCACCCCGTGAAGACGTGCGCAAACCCCTCGATGACGGCCTGGTCGTAGGTCGGCACGGGCTGGTTGTTCGCATCGAGCACCTGGCTGCCATCGGGATTCAACTCGACGAGACCGATGGAGAACAACTGCATCAGTTCACGGGCGTAATTTTCGTCGGGCCGGATGTTGCGCTGTGTATCGGGCTTTTCATTACCCAGCATGCTGAGATATACGCCCATCGCGGGATGCAGGGTGACTGCCTCCATGAGAGCCCGGTAGTCGCCGAAGGCATGTCGAGCGAGCGTATCGTAATAGTCCGCGAGGCCCCACGGTTGATCGGCGAGCGCTCCGAGCTGCGACACGACGAATATTTCGGACAACGCGAACGCGACGCGTTGCCGCAGCTGGTCTTCGCCATGCAGGGCGTTGCGAATCCAGATATCGACACGGTCGGTTTGGCGTTGCGCCGGAAATTCCGGCGGCGGCAACGATCGCATGTGCGGCAGCTGCAGCGATTCCGGCTTCGTCATCTGGTCTTCGATCCAGGCTGCGTAGCCCATTTCGATGACGACATCCGCCTCGGCCTCGGTGGCGCCGAAGGTGGCCTGGTTCAGAAATCGGAACGCCTCCGCCTTCGTTATCGGTGGTACGGACGGCGGCGGGTCGGGCGGCGAAGAGCCGCCACCACCGCCACCGCCGCAAGCGGAAAGCGCGAACGCCAGGGACGCGATGATTGAAAGTGGTCGATACATTTGACTAACGGATCCCGGCCCGCCGCGAAAATCCCCGCAGCGGCGCATGTCGGTCGATTCTACGTCCCCCGAAGCCGCTCATTCCGGAACTCGGCAGCACAATTTGTCATTGCCGGCCTCTCATTGTCGAATGCAACGGACCCGGCATTGTGCCGGCCCTGCAGTGCCCCGTTGCCATCGATATCTGCTTTTTTGGACCCGAATTCGGACCACGGGTGCCTTAATTTTGCGCTTCGCTCGCCAGCGTCGCCTGCCCGAGTCGATAGCAACGCCTGCGCCGCCGGGGCGGTTGTCGTGCGCGTGACGGACGGGCGGCGCGCCCCTGCAGGCGGCGATTGCGGGCGAAGGGGCGCACGTTTCGGTGATGCCCCAAGATTATGTCAAACGGGTGCGCCCGACGTGCTGCCGCGCGACTCCGGCGCGCCGCGGGCGGCCGTCGCATTGCGACCTGACGCGGACGTCACTCGAAGCGTCGGATCAGGCGCAATGTTGCGCAACCGGCGCGAACGCCGTTGTCGACACGCGGCAGCCGCGCACGGTCTGGTGCAGCGTGAACGAAATTGGCACGGCGCTGCCGGCAGGATGAAAGACGAGCAGAATCGCAACGCCGTGTTCCAGGCGGTCCTGTCTCTTGGTGAGTCCGGCGTCGCACTGCACGACGAACCGGTTCGAGGCGAACGCGCCGATATCGTGCAGGGATGCGAGGTAGCCCGAAATCTGGTTCTCGATAAGGTCGTTCAGCGCCCGCTCGGGCTTTTCGAACACGGCCCATCGCGTCGCCAGATCGATCGAGTTGATCACACGCAGGCAGAGACGTCGTACCGGCAGGCTCGTGAAAATTCGATGCAGTTCGCTGCCGCGTCCGAGCGTCACGGATCCGTGAACACGTGCGCGACCGGCACGGCCGGCGCGAATGACGTTGATTCCGGCGCGCAGCAACGCCTGCGATTCGGCGTCATCGACCGGACGGCCCGGCTGCATTTTACGATTCAGCTCGAGGCCGCACCGATCGAGCGCGTGCCACGGACCGCAGGTTCTGTCGAGCTTGCACAGCAGGCCCGCGAGGGCACCGCCGGCGGCCTGCGGAGATTCGCTGCCGCTGCCCCGAACCTGCACGCGCGGAAAGTAGCTCGCGATGTTCGGGCTCGCGTAACCGAGACCCCGGATGCTGCGTATCGCGCCGGCCGCGCTGTCGACGGCCGCACACGGGTCGACAACCAGTATCGCACCGCGTTGCCGACAGTACATTTCAGCCGCCATTACCGCCGCAGGGCCCACGTCCAGGTATGCGCCCGGAGGCGGCAGGTAGAGGATGTCGAATTGGGCGATCGCGTCGAGCGAGAACAGTCCACTGTCGTGCTCGCGCGAACCGATCAGGTCGTAGTCCGACAATTCGACGCCGTCGGTACCGTTGCTCGCGTGCCCGATCCAGCGCGGATCGTACGGGCTGTTGACGCCGACCGTCGGATCGGGACGTCGGCCCGGGTAGGGCCGCTCGACCCGTGCAATCGTCGATGCCAGCAGCCGATCCGCGGCGAAGGCATCCGAGCCTTCGATCATGCTGAGGCGATTGAAGATCTCCTGATCGACGATCATGCCGGTTTCGGGATCGATGCGCTGCAGGGTCAGGTTGAAGCGGTCGCTATTTGCGATGCTGTCGATGCCATCGTAGTCGACGGCGGCACGGATACGCTCGGTCGATCCAGGCTCGACGGCGCAGAGCACGAGCGGCCGGCGGCCGGCGGGCACGTGAATCCTTGCGCCGCAGGTGTTGTTGGCGACGCGTACGACGTACAGTTCGCGGCCACCGTTTTCGAAATACTGTCTCGCTGCCGGGCCCAGGTTCGAGCCGGCGCCACAACCGCCGAAGCGCCGGCGAAACTCGCCGAGGTTGGCAACGCGCGTCGGCGCATTCAGCGGCCCGCGACGCGCGCAGCCGACGAAGGCTGCCGTGCTCTCGGGCCAGGCGTCGATGGGTTGATCCACCGCGCTGATTTCAGTAACCGTGATGCCGCTATCGACTACATCTGACAAATCCATCTCCGCGAAAGTCAGATAAGCGTGAGCGTATTGTAACATTCGATGCGTATGAGCAATCATCTCGCAAGGCATTTCCCCGAAATCGGAAAACGCCTGCCGGTCATGCCGCTGGCCGACCTGCCGACGCCCGTCTCGCGCGAGTCGCTGACGCTTGCATCGACGAGCCACCCCGTGCTGGTCAAACACGATGACGTTACCGCTTCGCTTTACGGCGGCAACAAGGTTCGCAAGCTCGAATACATTCTCGAGCGGGCACGGCGGCGAAATGCAAGGCGTATCGCGACGTTCGGCGCCGTCGGTTCGAATCATGCCGTTGCGACGGCACTGTACGCGCACCGTGCCGGATTCGAGTGCACGTGTTTTCTCTCGCATCAGTTGCTGCGACCCGGGCTCGATCGTGCGCTCCTTTTCCATCTGCAACACGGCACCGAGCTCGTGTATTTCGGCGGCAGCCGTCAGGCACGCGTCAGCACGTTGCGGCGGCACCTCTGGCAGCGTGATGCCTGGGTCATACCGCTCGGTGGTACGTCGTGGTTGGGCAGCATAGGATTCGTCAACGCGGGACTCGAACTGGCCGAGCAGATTCGCCACGCCGAGATACCGTGCCCGCGCCGCGTGTATATCGCTTTCGGCACCATGGGAACGGGTGTCGGGCTCGCGCTCGGGCTGGCGCTCGCGGGTCTCGATATCGAGGTCCAGGCAATCCGGGTGACCGAAGAGCGGTTTGCCAACATCGCTGGCGCACGCCGCCTCATGGAAAAAACGGCGGCACTGCTCGAAGCCTGCGATGCGAACTTTCCGCGCGGACTCGTCGCAAAGACGCGCCTCGTATGCCGCGACGAGTTTTTCGGTGCCGGTTACGGCTGCAGTAACCCCGCGACCGAGGAGGCCGTCGCACTGGCCGCAGCGGAGCTCGGATTGGCGCTCGAATCGACCTATACCGGCAAAGCGATGGCGGCCCTGCTGCACGATCTGCGTCACGAGCCGGGCGGACCGGTACTGTTCTGGAACACGTACAACTCGCGGCCGCTCGAAATCGACAGCAATCGGGCACCCGAGCTCGACCGCCTGCCGCGCGAGTTCGCGCGCTATTTTTCCAAGGCCTGTCAAGAATAGCGTCAGCCGCTCAATCGATGCGTCGCTGCACGAGGGGCTCGTGAATTATCCCGGGCTAGCCGTCCTCTGCTATTGCCGTATCGGCGACGGCGTCGTCGATCATCTGCCGCACTTCATCGATCGTCGGCGCGTCCGGATCGGCCTCGACGGTATTCCGCACGCGGCGCAGGCGGGAAAACACCTCGGATTCGTCGTATTCGGCGACCCGCACGGGAATCCCGCTCGCACCGCTCGCGATGGCGCGAACGTGGTCGGACAGGTGTGCGCCGAAGGCGTCTCGCTCGGCGTCGAGCATCGCGAGAAGGCGCGTCTCTGCATCGATCGTGTCGTCGGCGAGCGGCGCGTGGCTTTCGAAATACCAGGCGCCGTCACGTCTGCCGAGAAGATACGGCTCGTTGATGATCCTGACCCGCTCCCCGATATCCACGAGTTCGTACAGGAATTCGATGTTCTCGGGATACAGGCGCACGCATCCGTGGCTCACGCGCATGCCGACGCCGTAGGGCTGGTTCGTGCCGTGAATGAGGTAGCCCGGCATTTCGAGCTTCAATACACGCGTGCCGAGCGGATTGTCGGGTCCCGGCGCAACGACGGCGGGTAACGGATCGCCGAGCTCCGCATGCTCGCGTCGCACCGAGGCCGGTACCCACCACGACGGGTCGCGCGCCTTTGACACGACGGTCGTGGTGCCGAGTGGCGTCTCCCAGCCGACGCGCCCGATACCGATCGGAAAGGTGAGCACGGTCTGGCTGCGGGGTTCGGAGTCTGCGGCATCGCGTTGCACTCCGTCGGCAGGGAAATAGAACAGCCGTTTCGACGCGATGTTGAGCACGATACCCTCGCGAGGGACGTCCGGCAGCACGAACTGTGTCGGCAGCAGTATCGGTGTATTCTCGCCCGGCAGCCACGGATCGACGTTGGGATTGGCGGCGCGCAATTCGTCGTAGCCGAGGCCGTATTCGCGGGCGAAGTCGGCCAGCGTGTCCTGCTCCCGCGCGAAGACGACCTGTGGAACCCCGATCACGGATTGGTCCGGATCGCTCAAGACGAAGCGATTCGCGTCGATGGCCTGCTCGACGGGTTGTTTCTCGAGCGCGCGCGGCGTCAGGCCACGCTGCGGGCCGCGCGCCGCGTCCATGAAGTCCTCGAAGGCGACGCAGCCGGCGAGCATGATCAGCAGCGGCAGCGAAAGACCTAAACGTATCGATGTCTTCATAAGCGAGAAATGCGGATTCTCAACGGCCATCGCACGTGGCGCCTCACGCCGCCCCATGCCGCTCTGAGAGCGGGCTCGATCGCCGTAACGGGATCCTCGGCGTGCACGGCTTCGAAACGCCGGCAGGCCGACCAGGTACGAAGATACCCGAGCATATCATCGACGGACCAGTCGGTCTCCATCGCCAGATCGGGTGCGGCGATTTCGACGCCCGGAAACGCGATGTCCGCGTAACCGCGCTCGATGTGCACGCGCTCCGGCGGCCACATTCCGTCGAGCAGGCCCGTGTAAAGTTCGTCGACGATTGCATCGCACGGCGGGTCGACGCGGCAAAGCTCGTAGCACCATGCCGCCAACACGCCTGCCGGCGCGAGCACTCTCTGCGCTTCGCGAAAAAACTTCTGCCGGTCGAACCAGTGCAATGCCTGGCCGACCGAGACGAGATCGACGGAGTGCGCGTCGAGGCCGGAATTTTCGGCGTGCGCGACACGGTATTCGACGCGCTGGGTCCTGATGGCCGCCGCGATTTGCCGCGCGCTCGCGTCGGTCGCGACGACGTGCTCGAAGTAGCGCGCCAGCGCCACGGCGGCCTGGCCGTTGCCGGTCGCGCAGTCCCAGGCACGATGGCGGCGCGCGCACCGGCCCGCCAGATCGTCGAACATGGCGTCCGGATAGCTCGGCCGATACCTCGCGTAGAGGTCGGCGCGAGCGGAGAAATGGTCCTTGAATGCCGTAACCGGGCCCGCTACCGGCTGCAATTCGGAATGCGGCCGTTTTCCCTGGCTTCGTTGTAAAGCGCGAGCGTCTTGCCGAATTGCGATACGAGTGAGCCCACGCGTTTCTCGTTCGACGGGTGCGTCGAGAGAAACTCGGCGGGCTCCTTGCCATCCGCCTCGGCCGCCATGTTTTGCCATAGCGGAACGCTTTCGCGCGGATCGAAGCCGGCGCGCGCCATGAACTCGAGGCCAATCACATCGGCTTCGGATTCCTGCGCACGATTGAAAGGCAGCATGATACCCAGTGCGGCGCCGGCATTGAGGGCCTCATAGGCCGTGTAGGTCGCGCCCTGGTGGCCGCCGCCCAGCAATACCGCGAGCACCTTGACGCCGACACCTGCAGTCGGCGCGCGCGACGCCCGTTCGTTCGAATGACGCGCGGTGACGTGCGCTATCTCGTGGCCGAGCACGGCCGCGAGCCGGTCCTGGTTGTCGGCCGCTTTCAGGATGCCCGTCATGACACCGATCTTGCCGCCCGGCATCGCGAACGCATTGACGGCCTCGTGGTCGAACACGGCCATGTCCCAGTCGAGATCACGGTATTGCGGCTCCAGCTGCTCGACGACCGCCGTCGCCACGCAGTGCACGTAGTCGATCGTGGCGCGGTCAGTTTCGAGCGGAATCGACGCACGCATTTCGGCGAACTGCCGCGCCGCCTCTGCCGCCAGCTCCGCATCGGAGCGCAGGATCATCTGGCTGCGCCCGGTTGGCGAGGTCGCGCATGCCGCGACCAGCAGCAGGGCGATCAGCAACGAGAGCGCAATCTTGAACTGTGTAGGCATCGTCTTGCGAGTCCTCGGTTTGCATTGAACTGGGCGCCGACAACGGGGTTGTGGCTAACGCCCGACTTCGTGCTCACGGCGTAGCATTATAGCCCTCTGCACAGCGTGCGGTATTGCCGCATGTCTCGTGGTTTCGACCTGTGGAACGGCCCCCGGTTCCGCCGCCCCGCGCAGATATTGCACCGGTTTGCGGCACTTTTTTTGAAGCTTTGATCGCCGCAGACGCGTCCTCGTTCGGCGGCCGGCGCTGTTAGCGCGCGCTCGGGCGAACTCCCAGCCAATCGAATCCGCAACCGACGATACCGATCACGCGTGCAATATCCGTGTCAGCGCGGCAACCGCGATTCGAACTGCTGCCGCCAGCGGGTTGCGATGGCCCTCTCCACGGCGCTGTCGATGCTCGAAACAAGCCGTTTTTGCAGCGGCTTCTTGATCTTGTAACTGAGATGATACAAATCGCGTTCCGCGACCATGTCCCGCAGCAATTCGTCACTGGTCTTGATCGCATCCGCAAGTCCCAGTTCGAGGGCCCGCGTTCCGTACCAGTGTTCGCCGGTCGCGATCTTCTCGAGATCGAGGTCAGGCCGGAATCTCGCGACGGCGCCCTTGAACAGCTTGTGCACGTCTTCGAGCTCTTCCTTCAGCTTGGCGCGATCCTCGTCGGTGTTTTGACCGAACATCGTCACGGTGCGCTTGTATTTGCCGGCGCTAATCTGCTCGAAATCGACGCCGTGGCTGTCCAACATACGATTGAAATTGGGAATTTGCGCGAGCACCCCGATCGAGCCGAGGATCGCGAACGGCGCCGCATATATCTTGTCGGCGACGCAGGCCATCAGGTAGCCGCCGCTGGCGGCAACCTTGTCGACGCAGACATGCAGGGGAATGCCGGCGTCGCGGATGCGCACGAGCTGCGATGCGGCCAGGCCGTGTTCGTGCACGACGCCGCCATGATTCTCGAGCCTTACGACGACGAGGTCTTCCGGCTTCGCAACATCGAGCACGGCGCTGACTTCCTCGCGCAGGGACGAGACCGCGCTTGCCTTGAGGTCGCCCTTGAAATCGATGACGTAGCAGCGCGGCCGGGCCGACTCGCGTTTCGCATCGCGTTTCAGTCGCTGCTTTTCGAGTTTGTCCTCGCGTTTTCGCTCGCGCCTGGTCAGCACGGCCTGCTTCAGGGTATGAGCCAGCGAGCGGTATTTTTCGTTGAGGTTTTCGACCTCGAGCCCGTCCTGGGTTCCCTTGCGCCCGGCCGCGGCGGCGAAGCCGATGACCGCAATCACCGCAAGCAGAACGGTCAGCACCTTGAGCAAAAACAGACCGTATTCCACAAAAAACTGGCTCATGAGAAATTCCGCGGCTCGGAGATCAATCGCTCAGACGGCGAGACCGACGTTCGTCTTCTGCAACACCTGCTCCGCCCTGTAGCTCGAGCGCACCATCGGCCCTGCGACGACCTCGACGAAGCCGCGCTCGAGGCCCTCCTCGCGATAAGTCCCGAACTCGTCCGGCGTCACATAGCGTTCGACGGCGAGATGATAAGGCGTCGGCCGCAGGTACTGGCCGAGAGTCAGGATATCGACACCGGCATCCCTGAGGTCGTCCATCGCCTGCACGATCTCGCTCGACTTTTCGCCGAGACCGAGCATCAGGCTGGTCTTGGTCAATATCTCGGGCCGGTGTGCCTTGGCGTGGCGCAGAACGTCGATCGTCTGCCCGTAACCGGCTCGCGGATCACGTACCGGGTGGGTGAGACGCTCGACCGTCTCGACGTTCTGCGCGAACACGTCGAGCCCGGCGTCGAGCACCGTTTCCACGTGCTCATGCACGCCATTGAAGTCGGGCGTCAGCGCCTCGACGGCCGTATGCGGATTGAGACGCTTTATTTCACGAATGCACTGCGCGTAATGCGCAGCGCCGCCGTCCGGCAGGTCGTCGCGGTCGACCGACGTGATAACGACGTACTCGAGGCCCATCAGGCGCACGGCTTTACCCGTGTTGAGCGGCTCCCCGGCATCAAGCCAGCCCTTGGGGTTGCCCGTATCCACCGCACAGAATCGGCACGCCCGCGTGCAAACCGAGCCGAGTACCATGATCGTCGCCGTTCCGGCGTTCCAGCACTCACCGATATTCGGGCACATCGACTCTTCGCAAACGGTACTCAATCGGTGCTCGTGCACGATATTGCGGACCGTCGCGTAGCCCTTGCCCGCGGGCAGCTTCGCGCGCAGCCAGCCGGGCTTATCGCCGCGTGGCACGGATTCGACGCCGTGACGTTGCTTGACGCCGTTCTTTATCGCCGCAAAGCCGGCGTCCGTCCGGTACTTGCTGCCGCTCCTGACGATCGGAATGCCGCGAAATTTGTGTTCGTGTCCGCTCATGCCCTGAAGACGCGTCGATAAAATCGGGTGCGCATTCTCTCATACGTCCGCCTCGAACGGTATCGTGTCGTAACCCGCGCGGCGATACGTGCTCGCCGGTGCCGGGTCCTCGCTGTGCACGGGGCGGCGCGCCGAAAGGACCCACTGCGGAGCGCGTCAGCGGCAAAAAAAATCCCGGCCGAAGCCGGGAAAGTCAGGGGGAATCATGAAGCGCCAGAAGTGTTCAGTGCAACCTGGACCAACTCACGAGCTTTACGTCACTGCGGTCCAGGTCGAAATTTCGTGCCAGTACGGCCTCTATGTCTCGCCTGTCGGAGCTGTCGTCCATCGGCTGATTGAGTTCGACAACGCCGCTGAATTCATTGCCATCCAGATAGGTCGCGTCGGTCAGGATGAACTGCGTGTAGTACTTCGCGGACATGGGGCAAGACTACCGGCAGCACGTCCCCGCGACTGTGAGCTGCGGCACAGATTGCCGGACCTTTTTCCCGGGAACTCAAAATGGTGAGCCGTGTCACAGGGATCACCGCATCCGGCGCCGCCGCGACGACACGGCATGGCTTGAAATACGACATAATTGCCAGCCGTCGCGGCCGATTGTCGCCTGCCGCACTCGGCAGGTAGAATTCAGCCGGAAATCAAAAGTTTCGCCGCGATTTAGAGTATTTACGTCGCGTCATATGTAATATCGGGGTCTGGTTGCGAGCCGCTGGTCGGCTGACGGCAGCCGTTCGACACGGAGAATCCAGGAATGCATAGCTTAGCGAGATTTCGCCGGCCGCAGTGCGGCCTGATACTCATCGCCGCGACACTGCTCGGCGCGGGCAGCTCACACGCCCAGAACGAACTCAGGGACACGTTCTTCAAGGAGGCGGATGCGGCGAAGGCCGCGGCCATCGCCGCCAACGCCGAACTCCTCGCGCCGCGCAGTTTCAGCCGCGGCATGGAAGAGTATCGTGACGCCGAAGAGGCGCTCGAGCGCGGCCGCAACATCGAGTTCGTGCGCTCGAACGCCGCCGATGCCACCGGCCATTTCACGACCGCCGTGCAGGCGGCAAAGCTCGCGTCGACGGCGCTGTCGCAGGTCATGAAAAGCCGCCAGGACGCGGCCAATGCGCGCGCACCCGAGCTGTCGCCCGAAATCTGGGGCAAGGCGCAGCAGGCGTTCGGCGAGGCGGTCCGCTGGCTCGAGCGCGGCGACCTCAAGAAGGCCAAGCGCAGCGATATCGAGGCGACCAGCCTCTACCGCGACGCCGAACTCGCCGCGATCAAGGCCCAGTACCTGAACGATACGCGGCGCCTGCTCGCCGAAGCAGACCGCGCGCGCGTCGGCCGCTACGCGCCGATCACGCTCGGCAAAGCGAAGCAGTTGCTGGCGGACGCGGAACGCGAGCTCAACGAGAATCGCTATGACACGGATCTGCCGCGGAGCCTCGCGCAGCGCGCGAACTACGAAGCCAAGCACGCGATCTACCTGTCCGAAATCGTGCGCAAGCTGCGCGACAAGGACATGAGCGGCGAGGAGCTCGTGCTCTTCTGGGAGAAGTCCCTGACGGCCGTGGCCGATTCCGCCGATCTCGTTCCGAATATGGAAAACGGGCCGGAGGCGCTGACTGCGGAACTCGTCGCCTACGTCGACGAGCTGCGCAAGGAGAAGCAGCGCCTCGAACAGGAAGCGGCCGAAGACGATATTCGGCTGGCCGACCTCGAGGAAGAATTACGCGTCCTCGACGACCGCCTGGGCGGCGCAACCGCGGAGCGTACGGCGCTCGTGCAGCGCCTCGAGGCGCAGAACCGGGTGAAGGAACAGTTCGCCAAGGTCGAGAAGATGTTCACGACCGAGGAGGCGCGCGTTTTTCGCCAGGGCGACACCATCATTCTGCGGCTCGTCGGGCTGACATTCGACAGCGGCGCGTCGCAGATCCGGCCCGAGAGCTTCTCGCTGCTGGGCAAAGTCGAAAAAGCGATCGATGTTTTTCCGCGCAGCGAATTGACGATCGAGGGACACACGGACTCGCACGGCGGCGATGATTTCAATCAGCAGCTCTCGCAGCAGCGCGCCGAATCGGTGCGTCAGTACATGATCAACGCGATGCGCATTCCGACGTATCGCCTGATCGCCACGGGCTACGGCGAGACGCGGCCGGTGGCGAGCAACGAGACCGCGTCGGGCCGCGAGAAAAACCGCCGCATCGACATCGTCATCAAGCCGACGATGGACGTGTCCTAGCCCGGATATTGCACCAAGGCGGCAAACGGCTAATCGAATCCGCTTGAATGTGCTGAAGTTTCATCCGTGTTTGCGGGATTCAGGGCGGTCACGATTTGTACACCGCCGTTTGCCTATCGCGATCCTGGCTGGTTCCCGCGCGCCTGAGCTTGGCCT
>JBFISV010000004.1:0-24273 GCA_041608415.1 Woeseiaceae bacterium | reverse complement strand
ATCCGCTCCCTCGGCAAGGCATTGCAGGCGCCCGTAAGCGTCCCGGGCGACACGCCCGGGACGTCGGGCTTCAGCGAGATGTTGACGACCTCACTGAATGCGGTCAACGACCTGCAGCAACACGCCGGGGAAATGAAGGCGGGTTTCGAAAACGGCACGGCCGACGCAAGTCTCGCGGAAGTGATGATCGCTGCACAAAAGGCGAACCTGTCGTTTCTCGCCGTCACCGAGGTTCGTAACAAGCTCGTACAGGCTTATCAGGACATCATGAACATGCCCGTTTAAGGGCCATCACATGCTCGAGGAATAGATAAGAAACCATGGAAAAGTCCGACGTCATCGAAGCACCGCCGCTGTCGGTTGCCAATCTGAGCCTCGGCACCGTGATGCACATACCCGCGGTCCGTCAATTCGCACTGCTGATCGGCGTCGCGGCGGCCGTAGCCGCGGGTTTCGCGATTGTCCTGTGGTCACAGGAACCGGGCTACGCGCGCCTGTATGCGAACCTCGAGGCGTCGGAGGCGGCCGAAGTCGCGGATGCGCTGCGCGCCGCCGACATCGATTTCAGGATAAACGAGACGACAGGCGACATCCTGGTCCCCGACGCCTCCGTACAGTCGGCCAGATTGAGCCTTGCCTCGCAGGGATTGCCGCAGAGCGCGGCGGGCGGCATCAGCGCGATCGCGGAGCAGTCGAGCTTCGGCGTCAGCCAGTTCATGGAAAACGCGCGCTACCAGCATGCGCTCGAAGCCGAGCTCGCACGCACCATAGCCAGTCTCGGTGCAGTGCGCGAGGCACGGGTGCACCTGGCTTTGCCCAAACAGAGTTCGTTCGTTCGCGGCCAGCGCACGAGCAGTGCGTCCGTGCTGTTGCAGCTGCACCGCGGCCGGACACTCGGGCAGGACCAGGCGGCCGCGGTCGTCAACCTCGTAGCGGCCAGCGTGCCGGATCTCAGTCCGAAAAACGTCACCGTCGTGGACCAGTACGGCAGCATCCTCAGCAACGGCGACGAACTCGCGGTTGGCGTCCAGGCGAACAGCCAATTCAAATATGCGCGGCGGCTCGAGGAGACCTACAAGGCCCGCATCGAGGATCTGCTGACGCCGCTGGTCGGCGTGGGCCGTGTTCGCGCCGAGGTCGTCGCCGATATCGACTTCACGGTAACCGAAGAGGCAAGAGAAACGTTCGACCCCGATCGCACCGTGGTGCGCAGCGAGTACGTCAACGAGGATCTGCGGACGGACGGCGACGCCCGGGAAGGCGGGGTGCCGGGCGCACTGAGCAACCAGCCGCCGGCGGCAGCCGGTGAGCAACCGGAGCCCGGTGCCGCCGCAGCAAGCAAGGTGACGGCGAGCGCGAGGGAAAGTACCCGGAATTACGAAGTCGATCGGACCATCAGCCATACGAGGCCGCAGGCCGGCACGATTCGCAAGCTGTCCGTTGCCGTGCTTATCGACGACGGGCTGGGCGACGAGGCTCCGGACGAAGCGGCGCAAACGGAGGCGGATCTCGCCCGCTACACGACGCTCGTGCGCGAGGCGGTGGGTTTCGACGAGTCGCGCGGCGATACGGTCGTGGTACTCAGCGAAACGTTTCGCAAAGTCGAGCAGCCCGTCGCCGAGGAGCCTCCCGCTTTCTGGGAGAAACCCGTCATTCGCGATTCATTGAAACAGGTCCTGGGTGCGGCGCTGGCGCTGGCCATTGCCTTCGGCGTAGTTCGTCCTATGCTGCGCAATGTCGTTTCGAGCAGCGCTCCGAGCCCGATCAGCGGCGAATTCATCGGTCATTCGAACAAGCTTTCGCTCAGCTCGGCCTCCCAGTTGGCAACGGGCACTGCACAGATTCCGCCGCCCAGTTACGACGAGAAAGTTGCCGCGGCGAAGAACATCACGGGACACGACCCGGCGCGTGTCGCCCAACTCGTCAAGAAATGGGTAGCAGCCGATGCCTGATCTTGCCCCGTCGACGATGAACGGGACACAGCGCGCCGCACTGCTGCTCATGACGCTCGGCGATAAAGAGGCTGCCGAAGTGCTGAAATACATGAGCGCCGAGGAAGTCCAGGCCCTGGGGATGGCGATGGCGTCACTGAAAAACGTGTCGCGCTACGAAGCGGATGCGGTGCTGGACGGTTTCATCACCGACGTCGAGGATCAGACGACATTCGGGCTCGATGCGGAAACTTACGTGCGCAATATCCTGGGCAAGGCATTCGGCGAAAGCAAGGCCAACGCGTTCATCGACCGCATCATGAGCGGCGATGACGCAAACGGCCTCGACGCATTGAAGTGGATGAGTTCGAACGAAATAGTCGATATCGTCAAGGACGAGCATCCGCAGATCATGGCGATCGTGCTCGCGTATCTCGACAGCGCCCAGGCAGCGGACGTCATCGAGCGCCTGCCCGACGAGGTCCGGCCCGATATCCTGATGCGCGTTGCCGGTCTGTCCGACATCCAGCAAAGCGCGCTGGCGGAAATCGAAAATCTGATCGCCTGTAAATCGTCGGCTGCGAAAAGCGGCGCCATGCGCAGGGTCGGTGGCGACAAGGTTGCTGCCGACATCGTAAACGCGCTCAGACCCGAACGCGGCGAGGAGTTGCTCGATCAGGTCAAGGCACGCGATGCCGAAATGTCCGATCGAATCCAGGAGATGATGTTTACCTTCGATACGCTGCGAAACGTGGATGATCGCGGCATACAGTCGCTGCTGCGTGAAGTCTCGAACGATCTGCTCGTCGTCGCATTGAAAGGTTGCGATCCGGCAATCAGCGACAAGATTACCGGCAATATGTCGAAACGCGCGGCAACCCTGCTCAAGGAGGATATGGAGGCCCAGGGCCCGAAAAAGCTGTCGGAGGTCGAGACCGCACAAAAGGAAATACTCGACATAGCGCGCCGCCTTGCCGATGCGGGCGACATCGATCTCGGACAGAGCGACGACGAGTATGTCTGACCCATCCGCCTTGCCGGAACCCGTACGCTGGCAGCTGCCCGCAATCGACAATGCGACAGGCGCCGAGTACCCGACCGCCGGCAAGCTCGAAGCGATTCAGAAAGCGGCCTTCGACGAGGCCTACGAAAAAGGCTTTGACGAGGGCAGGAAGGCGGGTGAGGACGCCGCGAGGGAACGTGCCGCGCGGCTGGAGCGTCTGCTCACCGCGCTGACGAGGCCCTTCGATTCGCTGGACGAACAGATCGAGAAACAGCTCGTGGAGCTGGCGATGACGGCATTGCGGCAGCTTTTTCGTCGCGAAATCGGCCGCGAGCCGACACACGTGATCGGCGTCGTTCGCGAAGCCATCCAGCTCCTGCCCGTTGCGAGCCGTAGCGTCCAGGTCCATCTGCATCCGGACGATGCGGCGATCGTACGCGACTGCCTCGCGCCGGCCGAAGGCGAGCCGGCATGGACAATCGTGGAAGACCCGCTCTCGAGCAGGGGCGGCTGCCGCATCACGAGCGAAAATTCGCAAATCGATGCGACGGCAGAGACGCGGCTTGCCGCACTCATTCAGAGTATCGCCGGCGATCAACGCGCATGAGTGAGGACTCGCAGCATCCGTTGCCCGGGCCCGATCCCGACCGGAATCTCGAGCGGGCACTGCGCCTCGGCGTCTACATCGACCGGGCCCTCGAGTCATCCCCGACGCTCGTCGTCGAGGGCCTGCTGCGGCGCATGGTGGGGCTCGCGATGGAGGCCGAGGGCTGTCGCGCGGAGCTGGGCGGCCGCTGCGACGTCGTCGCCGCCGATGGCCGTCGGGTCGAGTCCGAGGTTGTCGGATTTTCCGGAGAGCGGCTGTTCCTGATGCCGATCGCGGACATGCGTGGTGTCGTCCCCAATGCGCGCGTCATTCCGGTCTCGGGGAGCCCGGAGGTGACGGTCGGCGATGAACTCCTCGGTCGCGTTCTCGACGGCCGCGGCAGGCCGCTCGACGGTGGCCCGGGCCTGCAGAGCCGCCGGCGCGTGCCCCTGTTCGGCAAGCCCATCAACCCGCTCGAGCGGCAGCCGATTCGGCAACAGCTCGACGTCGGCGTGCGTTCGATCAATTCCCTGCTGTCGATCGGCCGTGGCCAGCGAATGGGCCTGTTCGCGGGCAGCGGCGTCGGCAAAAGCATGTTGCTCGGCATGATGACGCGCAACACCGACGCCGATGTCGTCGTCGTCGGCCTGGTGGGGGAGCGCGGCCGCGAAGTCAGGGATTTCATCGAACAATCACTGGGTGCCGAAGGCCTCGCCAAAGCGGTCGTCGTCGCGACGCCGGCCGACGATACGCCGGTGATGCGCATGCATGGTGCGTGGCTCACCGCCGCGATCGCCGAGCATTTCCGAGACGAGGGATGCAACGTCCTGCTGCTGATGGATTCGCTGACGCGGTTTGCGCAGGCGCAGCGTGAAATCGCGCTGGCCATCGGCGAGCCGCCCGCCACGAAAGGCTACCCGCCGTCCGTATTCGCAAAATTGCCACAGCTCGTCGAACGCGCCGGCAACGGCGCAGACGGCAGTGGCTCGATATCCGCAATTTATACCGTCCTCGCCGAAGGCGACGATCCCAACGATCCGATCGTCGATGCGTCGCGCGCCATACTCGACGGCCATATCGTGTTGTCTCGCAACCTGGCCGACGCCGGGGTGTATCCCGCTATCGACGTCGAGTCGTCCGTCAGCCGCGCCATGACGTATTTCACGGGCAGCAGCCAGCAGCAGCTGGTTACGCGCTTTCGCGAACTGCACGCGACCTATTCGGACAATCGGGACCTGATCGCGGTCGGCGCGTATCAAGCGGGCTCCAATCCGCGGCTCGACGAGGCTGTCGCGCTGTGGCCCGCCATCATCGAGTTCCTGCGGCAGCCGCACGACCAGCGCGTGAGTTCGCGGCAAAGTCTCGCACAACTTCGCGAACTGCTCGCCGCCGCCGATGCGCCACCGACAGAGGCGGCGGACTGAAATGAGGACACGCACATCGCGCTTGCATCGGCTCGTCCTGCTGGCGGAAGCCGAGGAGCGCCAACTCGGCGCCCTGATGCGTCTGTCCCTGACCCGCGTCGCGGCGGAGAGAGACCGTCAGGGCGAACTCACGGCCTACCGGCAGAGTATCGACGAGCGGACGAGGCTCAGCCGAAATTTGCCCGCGTCACACTGGAAAGATTGCCAGACTTTCGTGGCCCGCCTCGACCAGGCGGTGCGTGCGCAACAGGGCATTGCCGGGGACTGTGAACGAAGTGCTGAAATTCACCGCCGGCAATGGCAGGAGAAGCGCCGGCGCGTCGAATCACTCACGCGCGTCACGAGCCGCTTCCAGCAGGAGGAGCGACTCAGGGCGGAGCGACTCGAGCAACGTGCGCTCGATGACCGGCACGTGACGGCGGGCGTCTACGAGGATACCGACTGAAGCGTCTGGCACGCATCTTGCTACCTATTCTGAAGAGACGACCGGTCTGACGACTATTGTGATGACTGATCGTCGATTGCTGAAGGAGCGCACATGCTGCCACTGATCAAACTGCCGCCGAGCGAACTGCGCCTGTCGGACGCGGCGCCCGGCGCGGCGCTGCCCGTGGCCGAAGGCCCCGGCGCGCGCGACGGCGGTTTCGCCGCATGGTTGCAGTCGCGCATCGGCGAACACGACCCGGCTGACGGCAACGCACTGCCGCTGCCCGGCACGGAATTGCCGCTGTTCACGACCCGGCCTGAAGACGCCGAACGGGCCGCTCTGCCGCCGCCGGCCGCCCGGGAGCCGCGCACCGCGGCGACACGCGTGTCGCCGCCGGCGCTCGAATTCGTCGTCAACCCGCAGCGCGTCGCGGCAATCGGTCCAGCCGCGATTGTCCCCCTGCCGCCGCGCACGGGTGCCGTGGCCGCAGCGCCACACGTGACCGAGCCGGAATCGCGAACATCACCGGACCTCGAAATTCCCGCGGTGATCCGGGGCGCCGCAGTCGGCACCGTCACGGTGCCGGTACCGTCGCCGGAGCGAGTTTTGCCGCTGGCCGCGCGACAGGCAGGCGACACGGGGGTCTTGCCCAGCGGCCCTATGCACTCGCGCGATTCGGCCGCGCGGCAGCTCCCGCCGGCTCGCGCGATCCTCGAGCCGAATGAACCGGCCACACATCCACCTCGCGAGGAGAGCGGACTCGTCGGGAGCGCCAGGGCCGAGCGAAGGGCGTCCCGCCAGGCGTCGTTCGAACTTGCGATCGCTATGCGGCCGGGCGAAGCGGAGGTGCCGCCGGCCGGCAAACCGCGTGCCGATGCCTATCGCGGCTTGCCATCCTCCGCGGCGCCCGCGTCGGAGACGCGGCCCGCGGTGTCCGCCGACGTCGATCGCCATGTGACGGCAAGAGTGGCGGCGCCCGTGAGCAGCGAGCCGGGCGGTGACATGGACAGCGTCGTTCGCCAGGATTCACCGGCGGCGCAAAAATCGCTCGCGGCGAACGCGCCACCGGCTGCTGCCGGCGCAAGCGAAGCTGCGTCGCTCGCGGCGGCCGGCCCGCGCGCCGGGTTCGACACAACGCTGCTCGCCACCAGGCCGTCAATCAGCCAGTCCATCGATTTTCCCGTAATGGAGGCGGGCTGGGACAAGGCGATGTCGGAGCGCGTACTGCTGATGGCAAACGGCAGACTGCAGAATGCCGAGATTCGCCTGATGCCGCGCGAACTCGGACCGCTGCGCGTCGAGGTGAAGGTCGACGACGGCGTGGCGAGCGTTTCGTTCCACACACAACATGCGATAACGCGCGATGCAATCGAACACGCTCTGCCGCGCCTGCGTGAGATGTTGGCCGAACAAGGACTGTCGCTGGGACAAACGAGCGTCGGGGATGACGGCGTGCAGCGCGAAACGCGCGACCATCGCGGGTCGCCGGTACCCGGCGAGCCGGTCTCCGAAGACGATCGCGCCATTGACGAAAGCCCCGCACATGTGTCGCCTGACAGGACGGGCGACGGCTTCGTCGACACCTTTGTCTAACGATGTTGTCGGGCGTCGGGAAATTGACGCATACCCGGAGCGTTTGCGCGACGACGAATTTCTGACGCCCGAAGGTCGCACGAGGCCGCGACGAAAAACGATAAGCCATTGAAATACATTTATATTCCGGTCGCGTTCGACGATTGGCACGGCGATTGCATTATTCCTCACAGGGCAGTGTGGAGCAGGCAATGGCTGCAGAAGAAACCAACATCCCGGTCGCGCCTGGCGGCGGCAAGGGCAAACTGATCGCCTTCGGCGGTGGCGGCCTGTTGCTGCTCGCGATAGGTATTTTCGCCGGACCTGCGGTCATGAACATGATCGCGCCGTCGGAAACGGCCGAGAGCGGTGAGCAATCAGCCGCGGAAGTTCCCGCTTCACCGCCGATTTATCAGAGCCTGCATCCGCCTCTTGTCGTCAATTTCAAAGACGAGGCCGGCGATTCGCACTTCATGCAGATCACGATGGAGGTCATGTCGCGCGAGCAGTCCGTCATCAATGCGGTCCGTGAAAATGTCGCCGCGATTCGAAACGCCCTCATTTTGCTTTACAGCAATGCCATCTACGAGACGGTTGCGACGCGCGACGGCAAGCAGGCGATGCTCGATGACGGACTCGCCGAAATCGAACGGGTCCTCGTCGAAACGACCGGGGCGGGCGGAGTCGAAGCACTCTATTTCACAGCGCTCGTAATTCAGTAGGTGCGGTTGCGGTGAACGATCAGGTCCTGACGAACGATGAAAAAGATGCGCTGCTCGACAGTGTCGAAAACGGCGACATCGAAGTTCATACCGGTTCCGGCCGGCAGTATGCGGCGGTCGTGCCGTTCGAAGTGGCGCCGCGCAACCATATCGTCTCCGACAGCTACCCGCGTCTGCGCTCCATTAATCGCAAGCTGGCCGCGACCATGAGCAAATCGTCGACGCTGCTACTGAACGATGCCGTGGAAATTGCGCCGGCGTCGCTCGCGATGTCGACATGGGCCGACTTCTCCGAGCAGGTGGAGCAGGCTGCGCTGCTCGGCGAGATCGCGGTGCAGCCGCTCGATGGCCCGGCTGTCATACACATTCAGTCCGCTGCGGTCCGGCAACTGGTCGACACGTTTTACGGCGGCGCCGGGAAAATTCCGCCAATCGAGCGGGCCGATGCCTTTACCCCCGGCGAAATCAACGTCCTGTCATTGTTCTTTGGCGGCATCATCGAGGGCATGGCCGAAACGTGGCAGTCCGTGGCCGCGTTCGATCTCGCGCTGCATGCCGTGCACCAGAGCACGGACATCGTCGCGATCATTGACGACAACGCGACGGTGATCTGTTCGGAGTTCGAGCTTAAGCTGCGCGAAGACCGGCATGCATTTCACATCGTCTGGCCGACATCGACGCTCACCTCGCTGCTGCCCGTGCTCGCCGGGGCGAAACGTGAGCGTATCCCGCAGGAGGATGCTCGCTGGGAACGGGTTCTTCGCGAGCGCGTTCCCGAAGCCAGTGTCGGCATCACTTCGCGAATCGGTAATGCGCGGATGAATCTGCGCGCGATCGCGGCCCTGAACCCGGGGGACATCGTCGACATACGAGACCCGCGCGAAGGCCGGGTCTCCGTCAGAGGCGTTCCCGTTTTCGAAGGTCGATTCGGCGTGCACGACGGGCGGTACGCGATCGAAGCGAGACGATGGCTTGCCGGCGCCGAGGCAACAGCGGGCAAAAGTACGTAGCTGCAATTGACACGAGGGAAATGCGAATGACGACAGAAGAAACGGGCGTAAACGAGAATTCCGCTCCCGGTGCGGAAGCATCACAGTTTACGCCGGACGAGTTGGCTGCCAGCGGCGAAGCCGGCAAGAGCGCGGAGGTGAACCTCGATCTGGTACTCGATATCCCGGTAGAAGTCTGCCTGCAGGTAGGCTCAACGGAAATAACGATTCGCGATCTCGTTAAACTGGTCGAGGGTTCGGTCGTCGCGCTCGATCGGGACGCTCAGGAACCGATGGATTTCCTGGTCAACGGGACGCTGATCGCGCACGGCGAAATCGTCGTTGTCGATGATCGCTTCGGCGTCCGGCTGACGGATGTCGTCAGCCCGCTCGAGCGCATCGAGAAGCTGGGCTAGGCGATGACCGCGACGCCCGCAGCCGGTTCCGAATTGCTGGGATTCCTGGCGAGTCTGATCGTGGTGATCAGCGCGATCGTCGTGCTCGGCTGGCTGTATGCGCGCAGCAAGACATTTGGTGGCGCCGGCGGCGATGTGATCAACATTGTCGCAAGCCGGTCTCTGGGCAGCAAAGAGCGGCTCGTCGTCGTCGAGGTTGCCGGCCAGCAGCTGCTCGTCGGAATGACCGCCACCGAGGTTCGAACACTGCATGTTCTCGATGCGCCGGTTCTCGACAAGCCAAGCGCGGCCGCGACGTCGGGATTCGCCGATCGCATGAAGACCGCCCTCAAGGGAATCAGACGATGATGCGTGCGCTCATCGCTTGCCTGACTTTCCTGAGCGCGAGCACCGTATTCGCGGAGGCGCCGCTCGCGGTCGTTTCCGACGCCATCTCAGGTCAGTCCTACTCGCTGAGCATCCAGATCCTGGTGATGATGACCCTGCTGACGCTGCTGCCGGCCATCATTCTCTCGATGAGCGCATTTGTGCGCGTGATCATCGTGCTATCGATTCTGCGACAGGCATTGGGCACGGCGCAGACGCCGCCCAACCAGGTGTTGTTGGGAATCGCGCTGTTCCTGACGTTTTTCATCATGACGCCGGTCGTCAGCGACATCAGCCGGAATGCGGCGCAACCTTATATCGACGGTCAGATCGACGCCGCGCAGGCAATCGACATCGGCGTCAAGCCACTGCGCGCGTTCATGCTGAACCAGACACGCGACAGCGACCTCGGGCTTTTCGCCGGCATCGCGGGAATGGAGGATTCGTCCGGCAGCGACGATCTGCCGCTGTCGATCGTCATACCGAGTTTCATGGTGAGCGAACTGAAGACTGCGTTTCAGATCGGATTCCTCATCTTCATACCGTTCCTCATCATCGATCTGGTCGTCTCCAGCGTCCTGATGTCGATGGGCATGATGATGTTGTCACCGATGCTCATTTCGCTTCCCTTCAAGATCATGCTGTTTGTCCTGATCGACGGCTGGGCAATGATTTTGGGGACCCTGGCGGCGAGTTTTTACACCTGAGGCGATGCCATGACACCCGAAACGGTTACGACGATAGGCCAGCAGGCACTCTGGGTGACGATGATGATTGCCGGTCCGCTTTTACTGGCGGCGCTGGCCGTCGGCTTGCTGGTAGGAATGTTCCAGGCAGCGACGCAAATCAACGAAATGACCCTGTCGTTCATTCCCAAGCTGCTCGTGCTGGTCCTCGCGCTGGTCGCAGCCGGGCCCTGGATGCTTACCGTCATCACCAACTACACCGTTGCCCTGATGGAACGGATACCGGCATTTATCTCCTAGAGAGAGGTGCAGACATGTCAACGAGAGCCGAAATTGACGATCCATATACAACTGACCGCGATCATCGAGCAGCTTGCGGGCTACGTCTGGCCATTCGTGCGGATCGGCGCGTTCGTCATGGTGATGCCGGTCGTGGGTGGCACGTTCGTACCGGTCAAGGCGCGCCTGATTCTTGCAATCGCCCTGACGGGCGTGATCGCGCCGGCCATTCCGACTGCATCGACACCGGCAGTCTTGAGTGCGGCGGGTCTGGTAACGATGGTTTCCGAGATCGCAATCGGCGTTTTGCTGGGATTCTTAGTGCAGCTTGTCTTCGACGCGATCGCGCTGGGCGGACAGGTGATCGGGATGAGCATGGGTCTCGGTTTCGCCGTGTTCCTGGACAAGACACGCGGCGTCAACATTCCGGTACTGGGACAGTTGTTCCTGATGTTGGCAATGCTCGTATTTCTCACGATGGATGGCCATCTGGCCTTGATCCAGTTGCTGGCACAGAGTTTTCTCGCCTGGCCGCCCGCGGAAAAGGTCCTGACCGTGAGCGTTATTGCGGAGGTGTTGCAGTGGACGGGCCAGCTTTTCGTATTCGCCGTGAAGATTGCGCTCCCGGCAACGACCGCAATATTGATTGCGAACCTCGCGTTCGGAACGATGAGCCGCGCGGCGCCGACTTTGAACCTGTTCGCCGTGGGATTTCCGGTTGCCATGTTGTTGGGCTTCGCGGTCGTTTTTCTCAACATGGACGTATTGCTGGAGAACGTCAGGGCTTTTCTACTGACGTCGTTGGCAGCCGTTTCTGCTTTGCTTGATTCCTAGGGAAGCGAATCGATGGCCGAACAACAGCCGCAGCAGGATCGAACCGAACAGGCGACGCCGAAACGCCGCGAGGAGGCGCGCCGGAAAGGCGACGTACCGAGGTCCCGCGAGTTGACCATGGCCTGGGTCATGCTGTCCGGCGCCGCCGCGCTGCTCGGGCTGGCCGCGCCCATGGGCGAAACCCTGATTGGCGCCCTGTCCGATGCTCTCGTGATCGAGCGCGCGGTCATCTTCGACGACAGCCAGCTGGCGGTCGAGTTCGCAAAGACGGCCGGCCGGGTCTTCGCGGGCCTGGCACCGCTGGGTGCCATATTGCTCGCCGCCGTTCTCCTCGGCGCGGTCATGATTGGCGGCTGGTCGTTCAGCCTGCAGGCCGTGTCCGTCAAGCTCGAGCGCGTCAACCCCGCAAAGGGGATCAAGCGCATCTTCAGCGTCAACAGCCTGAACGAATTATTGAAGGCGCTGGGCAAGTTTTCGGTCATAGCGCTGATCGCCGTGGCCTGGCTCTGGTATTCCGTCGACGAACTGGCCGGTCTCGGGCGCGAACCCGCCGGTCCCGCGATTGCGCATGCGATGAAGATCTGCGGTGTGGCGCTGCTGATCATGAGCAGCGGATTGCTGGTCATCGCGGCGGTCGATGTGCCGTTTCAGCTATGGCAGTACCAGAAGAAGCTCAGGATGACACGCCAGCAGGTCAAAGACGAATTCAAGGAGACCGAGGGCAGGCCGGAAGTCAAGTCGAAAATACGACTGCTGCAGCAACAGGTCGCCGCACGCCGCATGATGGAGGCACTGCCGAGCGCCGATGTCGTGCTCACGAATCCGACACATGTCGCCGTCGCCCTCAGGTACGACGAGACGTCCATGGGCGCGCCGCGCGTGATCGCCAAGGGCAAGGAACTCGTGGCGGCGCGTATCCGTGAAATCGCGGAGGAAAACGGCATCCCGCTGTTTTCGGCGCCGCCGCTCGCGCGCGTTCTGTTTCGCACGACCGAAGTTGGCGAGGAAATTCCGGCGAAACTCTACGAGGCTGTCGCGCAGGTTCTCGCCTACATCTACCAGGTTCGCGACTCGATCAGATACGGCAGCGCCGCGCCGCGTGCGCCCGTGCCGGCAATCGATGAAGGCGACTTCTAGGCGATGACCCGCGGCAATTACATGACGGAGATCGTTCGCGGACTCGGCATGCCGCTGCTGCTGCTTGCGGTGCTCGCGATGATGATCGTGCCATTACCGCCACTCGCGTTGGATGCACTGTTTACCTTCAATATCGCGCTATCGGTCGCGATTCTGCTGACGACCGTTTATGTGGGCCGGCCCCTCGACTTTGCCGTATTTCCCACCATATTGCTGGTCGTCACCCTGATGCGATTGGCGCTCAACATTGCGTCGACGCGAATCGTACTGCTCAACGGACATACCGGTACCTCGGCGGCCGGCAAGGTCATCGAAGCGTTCGGCGATTTCGTGGTGGGCGGCAACTACGCGGTCGGTCTCGTGATATTCGCGATTCTCGTCATCATCAACTTCGTCGTCGTTACGAAAGGCGCCGGGCGCGTGTCTGAAGTCTCGGCGCGCTTCACGCTCGACGCAATGCCCGGAAAGCAGATGGCGATAGATGCCGACCTGAATGCCGGAGTCATCGATCAGGAAGAGGCCCGCCGGCGGCGCCAGGAGGTCGGTGAGGAGGCCGATTTCTATGGTTCGATGGACGGCGCCAGCAAGTTCATTCGCGGCGATGCGATTGCCGCCATCCTGATCCTCTTCATCAATATCATCGGCGGGCTGATAATCGGCACCTCGCAGCACGACCTTTCGTTCTCGGCGGCCGCGCACAATTACACCCTCTTGACGATCGGCGACGGGCTCGTTGCCCAGGTGCCGTCCCTGATGCTGTCCACGGCGGTTGCAATCATCGTCACGCGCGTATCGCGCACCCAGGATATGCGCAACCAGGTGTTCAAGCAGCTGTTCAGCGATCACCGCACCCTGCTCGTCACCGCGGCGGTGCTCGGCATCCTCGGCGTCATTCCGGGCATGCCGAACGCGGCTTTTCTGAGTCTCGGCGGACTGGCGGCAATTGCGGCCTACAACGTGGCGCGGCGGCGGCCACGGCCGGAGGAACCGGAGTCGCCCGTCCCGGACGCGCAGGCCGTGTTGCCCGAACTCAGCTGGCAGGATGTCGATCCGGTCGACCTGATCGGACTCGACGTTGGCTACCGGCTGATACCGCTGGTCGACCGCAATCGCAACGGTGCGCTCGTGTCGCGCATCAAGGGCGTGCGCAAGAAACTGACCGAGGAACTCGGGTTCCTGGTCTCTCCCGTCCACATCAGGGACGACCTGGAACTCGGGCCGAACAACTACAGGATTACGCTCGCCGGCGTCTCGCTGGGGGAAGGCGAGGTCCATATCGACAAGGATCTCGCGATCAATCCCGGCCAGGTGTTCGGCAAAGTCGACGGCATCGAAACGCTCGATCCGGCGTTCGGACTCGCAGCCTTCTGGATCGAGGCGGCGCAGCGCGAGGAGGCGCAAATGCTGGGCTATACGGTCGTGGACCCGGCGACCGTCATCGCGACGCACCTCTCGGAAATCCTCAAGGCGAATTCGCACGAATTGCTCGGTCACGAGGAATGCCGACAGCTCCTGGACAGGCTGGCCTCGATGTCACCGAGGCTCGTGGAAGAGCTGACTCCCAAACTGCTGCCGATGAGCACCGTCACGCGGGTGCTGCAAAATCTTTTGCAGGAAAAGATTCCGGTCAAGAACATTCGCAAGATCGCCGAGACGCTGGCGGAGCACGGCGCGCGCACCCAGAGCGCGGACGATCTGTCGGCGGCGGTACGTGTCGCGCTGGGGCGCTCGATCGTGCAATCCGTTGCCGGGACGCGGGATGAGCTTCCGGTCCTGACGCTGGACCCCGAGCTTGAGCGCATCCTGAGTGACAGCGCTCAAGACGGCGGGACGCTGGGGCTCGAGCCGGCAATGATGGAGCGACTGCATCAGAAACTGACGGACAAGGCACAGAGCCAGGAGATCGCGGGCGAGCCGGCGGTGCTGCTCGTCGCGCCGCAGGTGCGGCCGTGGATGTCGCGCATGATGCGCAACATACGCAATCTCCACGTCCTGGCCTACAACGAGGTTCCCGACGACAAGCGCATCCAGATGATTGCGGCGGTGGGCTAGGTGGACGGGTGAGCCGGATCGAAAGAGCGAAGGTTGGTACACGACGAGCGACTTGCATGAGCGAAGGACGTTTTGAGGACGTAATGTGAAAATCAAACGATATCTGGACAAAGACATGCGCCGAGTGCTGCGACGCGTGCGCGAGGATCAGGGGCCGGACGCGGTGATCCTTTCGAATCGGCGCATCGACGACGGCATCGAAGTCATCGCGGCCATCGACTACGATGAGGCGCTCATGCGGCAGGCCACGGGCGCCGAAGCGGGTGAGCTTATCCCTCCCGGCGCCGGAATCGGCCGCGACACGCTGCTTGCTCTTGCGGAAAACGACGTCCCGCCGACGCCCGCTCCGGCCGTCGAATTGCTGTCGGCCGATCTCCGGCGGGAAACGGGCGCAGACCGCGAAGCCGGGTCGTCCGCGACGCGTGCGGCCGGCGTCATCGAAGCGCAATCGCTGGGCGACGTTCGGGGTGAGTTGTCGTCGCTGCGGTCACTGCTCGAGACGCAGCTGTCGGGGCTCGTCTGGAAAGACGGCGTCGAGCGCTCGCCGCTGCGCGCGCAAATGCTACGCAACCTGGCACGGCTCGGCATCGGTCCCGATGTCGCGGGCATCGTCGTCGACCGTCTCGAACCGGTCACGAACGTCAAGAGCCTGTGGCATGCGCCGTTGACGATGCTCGCGCAGTGCCTGCCGGTCCGGCGCAGCGAGTTGCTCGAGAACGGCGGTATCTTCGCTTTGATCGGACCGACCGGCGTCGGCAAGACCACGACCATCGCGAAGCTGGCGGCGCAATATGCGCTAGCCAACGGAGCGGACGAAATAGCACTGGTCTCCGCCGATTCGTACCGTATCGGCGCCAGGGAACACTTGATGGCATTCGCCAACATCATTGGCGCGAGAGTCTACTCGGCGAGTAACTCCGCGGAGCTTTCCAGGCTACTGGCCGGATTGCGGGCGAAAAAGCTGGTGCTCATCGATACTGAGGGACGCAGTCCGCGCGATCGCGATCTCGCCAATCGACTTGCGGCGTTCGGCCGCAATCGGGAACGAGTCAGGTTTTTCCTGACGCTGTCGGCCGCCACGCAGGACGCGGCGCTCGATGCGGCCATCGAGGCATTCGGCAAGGTCCCGCTGGAGGGCTGTATCGTCACGAAACTCGACGAGTCGGCGACGCCCGGCCACGTCGTCAGCGCGATGATCCGTCACGACCTGCCTGCCTGCTGGTTTTGTGACGGCCAGCAAATTCCCGAGGATCTGTACGTGGCCGAGCAGAAAAAACTGTGGCTCATGAACCGGATTGTCGAATGTCTGGAGCTTGCGCCGCCGTCGATCGACGAAAGAAAAATGGCGCAAGACTACGCCAGCGCGAGTGTGGCAAATGTATAACGGCGAACAGGAGAGATGCTCGCAGCCTTCAGTCGCGCCCGAGCCGATCAGGGTCGTTGCCGTGTGCAGCGGCAAAGGCGGAGTCGGAAAAACGAACGTTGCCGCGAATGTCGCCGTTGCCCTGGGCGCGATCGGCCGCGACGTATGCCTGTTGGATGCCGACGTGAGTCTCGCCAACGTAGATGTGTTGTTGGGACTGCAGCCGAAATTCAATTTATCGCATGTGGCCTGCGGCGAGACGAGTCTCGATAGAACGGTACTGCCGGGGCCGAAGGGAATACGAATCGTGCCGGCCTCGTCCGGAAATTTCGGCATGACGGATATGACAGCCGCATCGCAGGCAGCAATCATCCAGGCCTTCAGCGAACTGCGTCCGCAGCCCGATGTGCTGGTCGTCGATACTGCGGCGGGCATAGCCCCTTCAGTCGCACGTTTCGTGCAGGCGGCACAGCATAGCGTGGTCGTCGTGCAGGACGAACCGGCCTCTCTGACCGATGCGTACGCATTGATCAAGGTATTCAGCCGCAACTACGGCATTTCAAGGTTCAATGTCGTCACAAACCAGAGCGCCACGGCCGCTGGCGGCCGGCGGCTGTTCGACAAACTGGCGAAAGTGACCGACGCATTTCTCGATGTCGTCATCAGCCACCTGGGCGACGTGCCCGCTGACCGTTACCTCGTCAAGGCGGTCCGGGAACAGCGGGCGGTCGCCGATGCCTATCCCATGAGTGCCTCGGGTATTGCATTCGACAGGATTGGCAAGGCGATCGATCGCCTGCCCCTGCCCGGGCAAGCGAACGGCGGGATTCAATTTTTTTTCGAACGCCTGTTGCGCCAGCCGCCACTGCACCGGGGTAGAGTGGCATGAATACCTACGGTAACGCGGCGGCGTCGCCCGATCAGCCGGACGATAGCTTGGTGACGCGCAACATCAACCTCGTGAAGCGCATAGCGTATCACCTGGCCGCACGATTGCCTTCCAGTGTCGAGGTCGACGACCTGATGCAGTCCGGAATGGTGGGCTTGCTCGAAGCGGCCGCGAATTTCGACCCCGAACGCGGCGCGAGTTTCGAAACCTACGCCGGCATCCGCATTCGAGGCGCAATGCTCGACGATATTCGCAAGCACGACTGGACACCGCGTTCGGTGCACCACAAGTACCGGCAGGTGACCGACGCCATTCACGCGATCGAGGCCGAGGCAGGCCGTTCGGCGGAGCCGGCAGAGGTGGCAGCACGCCTGAATATCAGCCTTGACGAGTACCACAAGATACTCAGTGACAGTGCGAGCAGCCGGCTGTTCAGTCTCGATGAAACGCTCGACGAGCCCAATCTCCACCGTGCGGCGCCCGCTGCGAATACTGCGTCCCCGGATGAAGACCTGTTCCTGTCGCAGTTCCAGGAAATCCTTGCCGAAGCGATCGCGAGCTTACCCGAGCGCGAGCGTCTCGTGCTGTCGCTGTATTACGAAAAGGATCTGAATCTCAAGGAAATCGGCCGGGTCCTCGACGTCAGCGAATCTCGAATTTGTCAGATCCACGGCCAGGCGGTCATGCGGCTGCGCGCAGCTGCCGAGCGGTGGTGAGGGAGTAAGCGATATGGCCGAATCAATGTCAGGCATCAAGCCGATAGCGCCGACCGTGCCCGTGAAGCCGACGCAGCCGGCGAACAGCCCCCGAAAGCCCGGCGGCGAGCGCAGCAGGAAACGCGAGCCGGGCGGCTCGAGCCGCGATTCCGGCGAGCGCGATGCTGACGATCAAACGAGAATAGACGAGCACGTATGATGAATGTTCCCGATACCTATTTCCTCTGGCTGCTGGTCGCCGCAAATGCGATGCTGCTCGCGGTGGCCACCGCAGCAATACTCGGACTCCGGCGTCACTGCCGGCGCCTGGAACGCGATTGCCGCATTTCCGAAGACACGCCGGCGTCAATGGTCGAATCGACGCATGCGGGCGAGAAATTGCTTCTCGATCCGAAACTGGAGCAGCGATTGTCCGGGTTGCAGAGAAGCATAACGAAGCTTGCAGCCGAGTTTCGCATTTCGAACACCATGTCGAAAAGTCCCGTTACCATCGATGCCGCGATTCGAATGGCGAAGCGCGGCGCCAGTGCGGATCAGCTGACCCGTTTCACCGGGCTGAATACCGGCGAGGCCGCGTTGGTGAAAAAGCTTCATGCCCGGTCGAATCCGACCGCAGCGGCGGCTCGCAACTGAGCGATCCGCGAAATACCGCTTTCGGTGCGGACGTCCTGCCGGCGCTCGAACTCTGAACGGCTGACACCCATGGCCGTCTTTGCCGGGCATTGTTGCGAGGATTTGCGACGCGCCGGACTCGGATAGCGCGGATGCCGCGCAGATCATCGACGCGATCGGATGCGGCGCCTGCGATCCGCCTGCCTATTGTCGCCTATTGCCGCGGAGTAGGCTTATGCCACCCACGCGGTCACGCCTCAAGGTTGCATCGCTTCGATTTCCAGGCGGCGCAAGCGGAGCGTCTCGGATTCGCGGCTGAACATGTGCTGGATCAGTACCTCGCGTTGCTCGGGCGTCATACCGTGGAACTCTACGGCGACTCCGAATGGAAGTCCTTCATTCTCGTGCGCGGATTCCGTCTCTCGAACGACCGTGCAGAAAGTTTCCACGAATCGATTATCCGACTCCAGCAGGAACTGAATATACAATTTCGTCCCGACGTTCAGCGGCTTGTCGGCGAAAAACACCATGCCGTCCGCGCCCAGGTCGCAGGTCTGTGGCGGCAGTTTGGCCAGCGAGGACTTGGCCTTCCTGAGGCCCGGCATTTGATCGATGACGATATTGAGTTTGTCATTCAAGAGAGTGATGCACTTGCCGAGATTGCTCGATTCGGTCGACAGCAAGTACATCGCCTGACCGAGTCGTGCATCGACATCGACCAGTTTCGAACTGGCGCCATCGTCCTGACCGAGCCGCAGTTTTCGCCGTTCCAGGCCATCGTGAAACTCCTTTTCGCTCAAAATCTCGTACTTGACGTAGGCGAATTCGCTGATGCGAAAGGAGCGTCGTTTATCTTTGTCTGTCATGATGTCGTACCGTCCTGGTCGTCTGTATAGGGGGCTGCGCCCTCGCTGATGCTCATCTGGCGGATCTGGTCTAGCTCGGCGCCGCGCACGATACTGATATCGACGCGGCGGTTTCGTGCACGCTCCTCGGTGGAATCGTTCGGCCCCCGCGGTCGGGTGTCGGCGTGCCCGGTAACCTGAACGCGGCGCGGATCGATTGTGGACGCGGCCAGCAGGGCGTGGGCAACGGACACGGCACGCGATGTAGACAGTTCCCAGTTGGATCGGAAACGATCGTTCGCAATCGGTACGTTATCGGTATGACCGGAAATTGTGACGTCGCCGCTGGTATTGTCGATGAGCCCTGAAATCTTGGCGAGCACCGGTGCAAATTCATCACGCACGTTCGCCGCGCCCGATTCGAACGACGCACGTTCCATGATGTGAATGATGATTTTCGTGCCCTCGGATTCGATTGCTACATAGCCCTTCTCGATTTCGTCGCGCAGCGCCAGGCGCAGACGACGGGCGTGTTCGCGCGTTTCCTCGATTTCCTTCAGTTCCCGGTCCAGTACATCGAGCGTATTTCGATTGGAGTCGATCGTGAACTGGCGCACGCTGTTGATCGCCGTCGGATCCGGTTTGCCAGGGCTGAATTCCTGTGCAACGACACTGGTCCCCTTCGGAATGGTTTTGACTTCGATTTCGGATTGCACGCCGAATGCCTCTTTCATCGATCCTGAAAGTTGCTTGAACTTCGCAACATCCATTTCGGAAAACGCCAGCAACAGTACGAAAAAACACATCAGCAGTGTCATCAGGTCGGCAAACGTCATTACCCAGGCGGGTACTCCCGCCGCTTCCTGTTTTTCCGCCGCAGACATACGTTGGCTCGACTCGGGACGCGTCAGTCCTCGACGTCGTCCTCCTTGCGTTTCGAGCGCGGCAGGTAGGTCTCCAGCATACTCTCGATGACCCGTGGGTTCTGTCCGCCCTGAATCGCCAGCAGCGCGTCGATGATCAGCGTCTTGTTATTGTTCTCTTCGCGGCTGCGTACCGCGAGCTTGTCCGCGATCGGCAAGGCAAACATGTTGGCGAGTATCGCGCCGTACAGGGTCGTAAGCAGTGCCACCGCCATCGCGGGCCCGATCTGTTTCGGGTCGTCCATATTGGACAGCATCTGCACCAGGCCGATCAGTGTGCCGATCATCCCCATAGCCGGTCCGACATCGCCGATCGCCTTGAATATGTCCTGGCCGTCACTATGGCGCTTGAGCGTCTGCGCGAGGTCTTTCTGCAACATGAGTTTCACCGTGTCGGCCGGGTGTCCATCGATCAGCAGGCCGAGTCCGGTTTTCATGAAGTCGTCCCTGACAGGCTTGTCCTCGAGCGCCAGCAGGCCGCCCTGGCGCGCGGTCTTTGCAAGGTCCACGGCTTCTTCGATCAGGTCGTCGGGATTCATCGGCTTATGTAAAAACGCCTTTACGGCGATCGTGGTGGCACCAAGGAATTTTCCCAGGCTGAATTTCATCATCGTGACGAGAATCGTGCCGCCCAGCACGACGAGCAGCGAGGGCGTGTTGATAAAAGTCCCGGCGGAGCCGCCGAGAAAAATCGACGTCAGGACGATGCCGAACGCACCGATCAGCCCGATGAGGGTTGCCAGATCCAACGTTTGCGCCTCCCTGAAATCGGAGCGGAAGAATATGACTGCTACTGTTTATCGGCAGGAAATGCGGCCACTTTAGAGTCTCCCTAGGTAAGCTGTTCGCTGCCCGAGGCGTCCGGGATACCCTCGAATACGGCCCGATTGCGCCCCGCGTGTTTTGCCTCGTACAAGCCCTTGTCGGCGCGAATTAAAAGCGATTCGACGGTGTCGCCATGGGCGATTTCGGCCAGCCCCGCCGAGCATGAGACACCCACGTTGTCCGGGGCGTACGGGACCTGTATTTTGCGGACGCCGGCGAGAAAGCGCTCAATGACCGGCGCCGCATTTCGAGCGTTCGTGTCGTTGAGTATGACCGCGAATTCGTCTCCGCCGTATCTCGCGACGAGATCGCTCTTGCGAATGAAGGAGCGTGTGAGACAGTCGCCAAGCGCACGCAGCACCTCGTCTCCCGCCGCATGTCCATATGTGTCGTTTATCGTTTTGAAGTTGTCCACGTCGATCATGATCAAGGTCACTGGCTGGTTCAGTATAAAGTTCACGTTGAGGCTTTGCTGAATCGCGGTATCGAAAGCACGCCGGTTGTAAGCACCGGTCAGGGAATCGCGTTTCATTTTCTCGCGCGCCGCAACCAGGTCCTGCCGCAGGTTCGACATACGGTCGTTGAGTTCCTGCAATTGCGCTTCGTAATGACGCTTCTGCTCGGCAAACGTCTCGCCGACCGTTGCTACGGTTCGAGAGAGAGCCTTGCGAATTTCCGGCAGTGCCCCGGTGCCGACTGCATTGTCGATCTCGCTCAGGCTCTCTTTGACACGCGCCGCGGTATGTCGATCGCGTTCGCCGAGAGATCGCAATCCTGACACGAGATCTTCAATGACACCGCGATAGTCATGCAGTCGGTTAGTTACAAACTCACTTTCCGAGCGGCGGCGATCCGCGAAGAAGCGGCGTACCCGTCCCCACTCGCGCGTTCCGTCCCGTGATCGTGGAATGTTGCATGACGGCACGCCGGCACCGTTTTCGACGTGACATGCAAACTCTTTGCACGTGTCCGGAAACGCCGAGGCATCGACATCATCTTCGAGTTCGAAGGCGTATTCGCCCATGATGCTGAGCAGGTTGGCGAGCGTGTCCACGGCTCCCTCGCCCAACGAGTCCTGGGCGACCGAAGTTGGCGCGCTGCGGTCGTTACTCGCGGCGCGGGATCCGATTATTTTCGAGACAAGTGACATGGACGGGGCATACGTGTATTCCAAGCGCGGGAAGCGACGCGTTCGTTGCAGGCTCTATCGGCGTTTCAGCGCGTTTCTTGAGCGCATGCTTCGCAAGGCGCGCGGCGCGACAGCGGTAAAACTGTGAACTGCGCCCCGATTCCGCAATCTACTGAAGCGAAAAAATAGTTATTTTATGACCAAATACGGTTTTTAGTCGATAAGATAATACCAATAGTGAGTCAATGAGACTATATTAGGCTTTGGTAACAGCTACTTCACAGTGAAGCGTTTTCGTGGCCGCGAGTGAGAAAACCGTGCTCGTCATCGACCTGGATCTTGGCAGAGCCGAGAATCTCAAGTCGCTCATCGAGTTCATGGATACGCCGTCCGTCATTACAGCGATGCCGGACGATTGGCGCAATCGGCTGGGTGCACGCCGGCTCGAAGCGTTGTTCGTCGGACCGGAGCTCGGCGACGATGCGATCGCGGCATTGCTCAGCGAACTCGAGCAGTTCGATCCCAGTGTTCCGGTGGTCATGATTCAAGAACAGACATGAAATCGACCGAATACCTGAACGAGCACTTTCCCTGGCTGCGTCTTCACCGCCTCGGGTATCCGCTGCGCCTCGACGCGCTGGGATCGGTCCTCGAAGACATTCGCGCGACGTATAGTTGTGAATGTCACGATGACGCGCCGCCCGCGCAACCGCGCATGATCGGCGCAAGCCCGGAAATGCGCGTAGTGGAGCAGCTCATCGAGAAGGTTGCGCCGTCGATGGCAACCGTGCTTATTTCCGGCGAGTCCGGCACGGGTAAAGAACTCGTTGCAAGGCGAATCCACGAGTTGTCAGGACGTCCCGGGCCGTTTGTTGCCGTGAACTGTGGTGCAATACCGGATGCGCTTCTCGAAAGCGAACTTTTCGGACACGAGCGCGGCGCCTTTACGGGCGCGGTGAGTACCCGGCCCGGCAAGTTCGAGCAGGCGCGGGGCGGCACGTTTTTCCTCGATGAGATCGGTGACATGCCCACTATCATGCAGGTGAAGTTGCTGCGCGTCCTGGAGGAGCGGGTCATCGAACGAGTCGGCGGCGCGAAGCGCATTCCGATCGACTTCCGGCTCGTTGCCGCGACTCACCGTGACCTGCCGGCTCGAATCGCGGACGGCAAGTTTCGAGAAGACCTGTATTATCGATTGAGCGTGTTTCCGATCGACGTGCCTGCGCTTCGTGAACGTCCGGGCGATATTTCGCCGCTGATCGACGAATTCGCCCGCAGGTTCTGCAAGACGGAATCATTGCGGCTGCGGTTCTCCGGGCACGCGATGCAAATCCTCGAGCAGTACGCCTGGCCCGGCAACGTACGCGAACTTGCAAACCTGATTGAGCGCCTGATCGTGACCCGGCCGAACGGCGATGTCGATGCCCGGCACTTGCCCTGGCCAATCGCCGAGTGCAACAAGGATCTCCCCGACGTGGTCGATTCCGCGCTGCAGGCAACGCGGGTGTCCCTGCCGGTCAGTGGTATCAACCTGAAAAACCACCTGGCCGTCATCGAACGCGAACTGATCGTGAGCGCGCTGCGCGATACACACGGCGTCGTGCAGCATGCTGCGCAGCAGTTGGGGGTCGGTCGAACGACGCTGGTCGAAAAAATTCGGCGCTATGAAATCCGTGACGATGAGGGCTTGCGGGAATAGCGAAAACTCCGGCGGACCGGGTCAGGGCAGACCCTTGCCGCAATGCGGGCAGCGGCTGGCAGGTCGAACGCCTTTCAAAGCCGCTGCCACGAGGCCTTGATCGAGTATCTGGCTGGCGGTCTGGCGGCTCAGCCCCAGGTCGATTCGCAGTGCTTCCAGGTCTCTTTCTTCCGTACTGCTCAGAATGCCGTCGTCAAGCGCCTCGTCGGCGCGAGACTTGTATTCCTGCGTGTTGAGCCTCAGTTGTGCGCTGTAGCCGGTTGCAAGGATACTCGTGGGTAGCGCCACCATGCCGATGCCGACCACGGTAATCATCGCGCCAAACATCTTGCCGCCATTCGTCGTCGGCGTGACATCGCCGTAGCCGACCGTCGTCAGCGTGGAGAATGCCCACCACATCGCGGCCGGTATACTTCCGAAGTCGACCGGTTGCGCCTCACGCTCGAAGTAATACATACCCGACGCCGCGAGCAGCATGACGGTTATGAGTATCAGGAACGACGCGAGCAAAGCCCGAACGTTTTCGCTGATCGTTGCAATGAGCATATTCAGCGCCGCGGAGTAGCGCGAGAGCTTCAGAACCCGCAGCAGGCGAACGGCCCTGAGAAAGCGCATATCGACGGTGCCCAGCAGGCCGAGTGCGAACAGGTAGAAGGGCAGGACCGCCAGCAAGTCGACGATGGCGTGAAACGAAAATACGAATCGTAGCCGCTTGGCGAGGGCCGTCGTGCCCGGGTTTTCTGCGTGCTCGACGGAACTCCAAACGCGCAGCAGATACTCGATGCTGAAAATGAGGATCGTGAAGGTCTCGAACCAGAAGAGTTGCCGCTTGAACCGGGACTCGACGT
>JBFISV010000003.1:0-28333 GCA_041608415.1 Woeseiaceae bacterium | reverse complement strand
CTGCCCGCCTTCTGGATCACCGCCCAGATTTTCTCGCCCCAGGGTCCGGCAAGTTTCAGGGCGCCGCGAATGATGAATTCGAGCACCTTTTGCACGGCTTCTTTCACGAACGTCAGGATGTCCCGCAGCAGCGGCCCGAACAGCTGCTTGGCCTTGCGAATGGCGTTCGACGGCCACGCGGGCAGGTAGTCGATGAGTTCGCCGATCAGCCGCTTGATGCGGGTCCAGGTGATGTTGAGGCTGTGCAGCCGCGCGGCGACCCAGTCGAAGGCCTGCTGGATGACGCGCGTTTCCATGAGACGGTCGAAGAGCTCGCCACCGCCGGGAATGAGCGCCAGCAGCGCTCCGATGAGATTGGTCGCATTTCGCTCCACCCTGTCACCGGTGATCGGACTTTTGCCCAGAATCACCGAGACCAGCCGGTACCCCGGTACTTTGCGCGCGTATTTCTCAGCCTTGTTACGAATGTAGCCGCGGCGAACCTCGGGCTCGCCCTTGTCCTCGGTCGTGTCGATGGCCCGGCTGACCGTTGCCGGCTTACGCTTCGTCTGTTGCACGACGTGCGTGAGCTCGTGCGCGAGCAGGCGGCGATTCTCGACCGTCTCGCCCGGCCCCATCCAGATGCGATTGCGGTGGGTGAACGCGCGTGCACCGATGCGCGACGCGACGCGGCGATCATCGGGCGTATCGTGAATGCGCACGTCGGAAAAGTCGTGGCCGAATCGCGGCTCCATGAACGCGCGCACCGATGCCGGCAGCGGGCGTCCGCTGCCCGGTTGACTCACGTGCCCCGAGACGTCGGCCGGCGCAGCGCCGCCCTCGGCACCGACGACCGCTCCGTCCCGCGCCGGCTGAGCGACGGATTCTTCCTCGGTGCCCGGGGCGCCGTCCGCTGCGGGCGCTCCCGCAGGGCCCTCTGCCGCCGGTTCGCCGGACGTATCCTCGGGTTCGCCGGACTCGATTTCATTCATGTCGTCGGCGGTGAGCCCCGTCGTATCGACGTCTTCCTCGCCCGGCACCTCGGGGTCCTGGTGATCCGCCGGAACGGGTGGCAGAGTCTCGACCGCGTCCGTGCTCGGCTGGTCGTCGATCGTGCCGCGGCGAATCGTTGCGATGTCGGGCTCTGCGGGTGCGTTTTGCTCCTCTCCTGCGTCCGCGGGTGCAGGCGCCGGCATGGCGACGATGCGCTCCGCCGTATTCTCGGCTTCACGCTCGAGTGGATCGTTGGCCGCGCCGACCTTGAGCGCCGGTTGCAGGACCATCGATCGCAGGTGCAGAACGTCGGCCGCGGGTCCGTGCACGGGCGAGAGATGCCGCCGAATGACGGGCACGGGCGCACGGATTCGCGGCGACGCCTTGGCCAGTTTTTTCGCCGGGCCGTCGGGCATCAGCGGCGCCGGTGAAACCGGTTTGCGACAACCGGGTCGGCGCAGTCCCACTGCCCGCCGATGCGGCGTGCGCCCTCGTCGCCGCGTTCGATGACGGTAAAGCCTTCGGGCAAACCCAGCAAATTCGCGCCGGGATTGGCGAGCTGCGAGCGCAACACCGGGCCGGCGTCGGCTACGTTGCCGGCGCCGAACGTTGCGGGCAGGTGCAGCACTGTATAAAGGCGTGCACTCATTTGCCAGTTGCCGCGTGTGCCCGCACGCATCGGCCGCCGCCACATGTCGTTGACACCCCCGACCACGGGCGTCACCCTGCCGCCGCCATCCACCGCCCAGGCCTCGAAATAACGCGGCGTCGGCACCGCCTGTCCGGGGGCCGGCGCGGGATTCTGGTTCCAGACGTTGTCGATGCGCTGCACGATGAACCCGTTTCGTAATGACGTGCGGAAACTGACGTTCCATTCGAACGCCCGGCCCGGATGCCCGGGAGCACCCGCACAGCCGAAAAACGTCGGTCCGAGCACAGTGCGTACATCGACGAAATTGTCGCCGCGCACGAGTCGCGCCAAACGGTTGTTGCCTTCGGCACGCAGGACGCGCACGACCCGGCGCGTCGACGACGGTCCGAATTTGCCGTCCTCGGCGATACCGAATACGGCTTGCCAGCGCAATACGGCGTCGGTGAACGCACGATCGACGACAGCCGGATATTTGTCGATCCCGAGCACGTCGCGAACGATGCTGATCGTAAACGGGTCCTCGAAGCGCCGCTCGTTATAGCGCCGTGCCCGCTCGTACTGTCGTTCGGTCAATGCTCTCGGCACGTCTTCGGGGCGCGGCGGCGCCACAGCCAGGTCACGCCTGACCTGCCGCCCGACGGAGTCCCGATCAGCCACGACGTGCGCCAGTTCGTGCGCCATCAAGCGGCAGCCTTTCTCGGTGCCCGCCTGTCGTTCGCCGCGCGCAAACGCGATGTCGTCGCCGAGTGCAAACGCACGTGCATCCAGCATGCGCGACGCGCGGTGCGCGGCTGGACCGTTATGAACGCGGACCGACCCAAGGTCCGCGCCGAAACGCGGTTCGAAAAAAGCGCGTTCGGCCCGGGCCAACGGTTGTCCCGTCCCCAGTGACTTGATCGCCGCGGTTGTCGCGGGCGAAGCCGGTGTCGCGCCGGTTGCCGCAGGCGTTGTATGCCGCGCGGATTTCGCCTGCACGGTCTCTTCTTCCCCGGCCTCGCTCGGTGACCGCCTGAGCCGATTTTTCTCCCCGCTGCAATCCACGCACTTGGGGAGTACGGCATCGTCTGGGCGCCGCGATCGCATGACGCGTTCCGCCATCTCGTCCGCGTCTTTTTCCGCCGCATCGCGTGCACCGCCGATCACGAGGCCGGCATCCGCCGACGAACTGTCTTTCATATCCGCGCGCACGCCGCTGGCTGACGAAGTTGGGGTTCTTCGCACGTTGGGCGCGCGCCGTTTGCGGTGTCTCCGGATTCGCCGTCGCAGCGACATCCTGGATCAACCGACCGGTCGGTTGACGAAGGTCGCGGCGGATCGCTGCAAGCGCCGCGCCGCCGTGACCTTGATGACGCCGGACTGGACGAGCCTGTTGATGCCGTCGGGTGTCAGTTTCGAGATGTCGCCGACCGAGGTGAGCCCGGCGGCGGCAAGCCCGGCAATGAGCTCCGGGTCGTCCGTGCCCGTGACCACGGTGACGGGCTGCGCCTCTCGCACGGCGACGACGATGGCCTTGCGATTCTCCTCTGCCGCGGCGAGTTCCGTGTTGACCGTCTCGATCTCGCGCGTAATCGCCGTGCGCGCAGCCGCGAGCTCACTGAGCTGGCTCTCGACTTCCTTCAACGCGGCCGCAGAGTTTTCGCGTTCGGCGCCAAGCGCTTCTACGTTCGTCCTCAATTCACCGACCTCGTCGGTCAGCGTCGCCCTGATCGCAGCCAGCTCATCGAGTTCTTTTCGCGCGACTGCGGTTGCATCGATGAGCGCCTTCGCTCTCTCGGTGTCCGCAAGTGAGACTTTCTCATCGGGTGCCGAAAACGGGAGTTTTCCCGAGCCCCGCTCGAGCAGCACGTAGCCGCGTGCGACACCGTCCTGCAGCAGCAGGCCGACCTTGTCGCCGGGCTTGACGGAACCCGCCGATATGAGTTGATCGGCGGCGTTTACCCCGGCCGATTTTTCGCTAATACGTTCGAACGTCTTGTCGTCGTCGATATCGAACGTCTCGGCGATCTCGATGCCGTTGCCAAGCAGGGATTTCTTTGCGTCGGCTTCGCTCAGGTCGTTGACGGAGACCTTCGTTTCGTAGTCCGTCAGCGATGCCCGGGTCTCGCCGAGGAAGGTGTCTGTCCATTGGTACTCCCGCGATAGTTTGGCCAGGCTGATGTCGGTGAACTTGCCCGGGTCGAACTGCAGGCCGGGCCGGACGAAGCCGCCGCCGTCATCCTTCGGGGCACAGCAGATGTCAGCGATGGACGCTGCAAGCCGGTCGCGGCGATCGCCGATGAAGTATTGCAGCGAGCGCCAGGTCATGGCCTGTTTCCGGCAGCAGAAATTGCAGACTTCCGTCAAAGTGAATTCGCCGCCCTCGAACGTACCGCGCAGGCAGGCGATCGGCACGTAGAACGGCGGCTCGCCGAGTTCCGGCGGGCAGGTAGGGAACAGGTTCCGACACAGGCAACGCCGCAGCCGCTCATCCTCGCTCTCGAGGAACACGCCGAAAATCGCCGTTGCCTGCCGCATGTTGCGTATTTGTTTTTCGACGCCCTGACCACTGATCGGGTTGTCCTTTCTCGCCTGGGTGACGCGTGCCTGGTAGGTCTGCACCTCGTCCGGTGTCGCGACCGATTTGAACTCGTTGAACATCCGGTCATTGAAAACGCCGGCGAGCTGCAACTCGGCTTCGGTCAGTTTTGCGGCACCCCGCAGCGCACCGCCCCCCGTAGAGGTAATGAGGATTTTTTCGGCGACTCGCCGCTCGTTCTGCGGCAGTGCCTCGAATTTCCCGGGCAGGTCGATGCGCTTTTTCTCGGCGACGCATTTCTCGAAACGTTCCACGAATCCCGGATCGTCGGGTCCGAACGCGAGACGGCTCGGTACGACATGCACCGATACCTCGCCGCCCTCGCCCGCTGCCAGCGCAAGACAGACTTCATCTCTCCGGAACGCTGCGTTCAGCTGCGTCGCCGTGTCGAACCGGATCTCCTTTTTAAGTTCGAGGGCACTCAGATCGAAGTCGCCGCCTTTGAATTTCGTTATCCTGCCAGACCGGTCGAGGAAACTGCCGGGCGTGAATCGTACCTGGCCGCTGCGGAATTTCGCCAGCGACGCCACGAGTCCGCAGATGACGCCCCAATCGAACAGCAGGCGGAAGGAGCCGTGCACGGAGAAGTCGATCTTGCACAGGGCGTCGAGCGCATCCTGCACATTGTCGGAATCGTCGTAAAGCTCCGGGCAATTCGACTCGAACGCGATGTCGTCTGCCGAAATTTCGCACAGCTTGTCCAGCGCTTCCTGAACGTTTTCAGCATCGTCGTAGAGCTTGGGACAGCTGTTGTCGAATGACGTGTGTGTCGCCGGAAAGTCCGAAACGGCCGGAAACGACAGCTTGCGCAACTCGGCATCGCTCGGCGCCGCGATCGCACCCGCATCGAGCCGGAACAGCGTGCAGTAGTGATGCACGACGCCATAAGGGCGCTCCGAAACGAGTTGTACGCGATCGTTCTTGACCGCGAACCGGCGCAGTTCGACGAGCCAATAGTCGCCCGCGACGACCGCGGCGCCAGCGAGATCGAGTTCCGCCTCGAATGCTTCGACACGTAACGTGATCTTGCTGCCGGCCATCGAAATCGTGAATCCGCTGCCGAGGCTGGTCGTGACCGTCGCCGCATTGGTATCGATCACGGCGTGACCGTCCCAGCGACGCACGTACGGCCAGTTCTTGCCGTCGTGATTCTTTGCAGGCGACGGCGTCGTGCTCATATCATCGACAAAAGCCGACCGCTTCGCATCACCGGCGCTCGCAAAAACACCGATGTGGCTTTCGGTAATTTCGGAGAAGTATTCATAGACCTTGCCGGCGCGTTCGAATGCCTCGTGCGAAACATCCGGCCGGGCAATTGCCGCCGCATTCTCTACCGACCACGCGAGCGTTACCGTGCCCGGCGCCTGCGGCGTACCGCTGACGTCGATGACTTCGAGCCGCCAGAGTGCGTTGGCGATGGTCTGCTCGGCGCTGACCACGTCGGCGCAGGGATCGCAGTCGTCAGCGAGAATCTGTGCGTTGAGCGGCGTCACGGACAGACTGGCCGACCCGATTTGCGGGAAATTGCCGGCACCGCCCTCGATGTCGGGCAAGGCGGCTATCGGCGCCGACTTCAACTGCGTCATCGTCCGGGTTCTGAAAGAGGTTACCGCGCCGTGCAGTCCGGCATCCGCGAGGTAGTTGTCTTCGAGCGGATACACCGGGCGCTCCCAGATATCCGCGTAAACGATGTGCTCACCCGTCGCGGGCAGGCCTGGACTCGCGCCATGAAAATCCGCTTGCTTCGAAAACAGTGCTAATGGCTGGGCGAGGCCGGCGCCCTTCGTCGCTCGCAAGACGCCGCGCACGCCGTCGGCGTAAATCGTGCCCTCGCGCAGGGACAGGGCGTCGCCGGCCCCGATCGCCACGGCGCCGTCGACGGCCGGTACGCCATCCTTGACTGCGTCGTCGCCGAGCTTGTCGGTCCGATCCTGGGTAATCCGGGATCGCTCGTCGAGGTCGGCGTCGGTGACCATGCCGCCTTGAATGTGGTAAACGCCCGAATAGCGCTTCTCGGGTCGATGACTTTCACGTGAGATCAGCGACTTCATAAGCGTGTCCTTTCTATTCGACTCTTGCGGCAGGCCATGCCAGCCGCGGGTCGTAACGAATCGCGATCTCCTGCCCGAGCGGCAGGAAATCACGCAGTTTCAGTTTCACGGCTCGCAACTGCGCGCTGTGATAAAGATGATGGTAGGCGCCCATTTCCCCGTCATCCTCGGCACCTTCGCGAATGCTCGCCGACGTCGTCAGGTCCAGGACCGCGCAGCCCGGCTCGCCGAATTTCGCCGGCCGCAGCACGCATTTGGCGCCGTCCTTGAAATACAGCCGGATAAAGTTCGGATCGTCGTCGGTGTTGTTCGGACTTTTCTCCGCGAGACATCCGGCAAGCGCGGCCATGTCATGCACTCCCGAATAGCGGACGCAGGTTTTTTCGCCACCGCACTGCACGTCGACGAGATCGCCGGCAAACAGGCAGTCCGACGCCCATAGCCGTTCGACATGCGTCTCTCCCATCACGGTGCAGTAAACCAGTTGCGCAAAGCCGGACGGCGCGAATATCCCGCCAAACAGGCAGTCGTTCGCCTCGACCGTGGGATTCGTACCCATGACGCCGAATGCCAGCTTGCCGACCGCGCAGCGCACGAGTCGCAATCGTGTTGCGCCCGCGCCGCTCGGTGCTGCCGTAACTGTGTCCGCAAACAGCAGATTGTCGAACGCAATCAGCAAATCGGCAGGAATATCGAGGTCGCCTTCCAGCACGAGCTTGTCCGGTGGGCGCGTCAGCAATTTGCCGTCGGCATCAACGGGGTCGCCGAGCGCTTTCAGGACATCTGCGGGACCGAAGGTCTGGAATCGCGACGTATTCGCGAGATCGAAGCCGAGCGGATTGCTGCCGCCCGGCAGGGTTACCTTGCGCACGCCCGGCTCGAAAAATCCGTGCGGCGGCCTGACGTGTACCAGGCTGCGGCGCGGGTGAGGGCCGATTTCGGGATAATCCGGATTGCGCAGATCGGGCGTGCACATCGCCGTGTCGTCGTAGGCGCCCGGAAAACACGGGGCGCCTTCGCGGGCGCGCGGTCTCCAGAACGTCTCGGTCCGGTGCGGCTTCAGGTTGCCGGCAGCATCCCGCTCCGATGTGCGCAGGCGATAGAGTGGGTTGGCGCCCGCTTCATCGAGAATCGCCCGATTCGTAAACCGCAAGTTCGGTGTGCCGAGCGGCAATGCCGGCGGACCAAGCGGGTTGCCGTCGCCGCGCGCCTCCTCGGGGCCCGTAAACGGCGGCAGATCGACGCGTGGCGTCAGCAGCACCCGGCGCCAGCCTTCGACCAGCACCGTCTCGGCCCCACTCACGACGTCGGCGATACTGTCGACGTTGCGCAGCGTGCCCTTGGTTTTGAACCAGCCGACCGCGTTGTTGAGTTCTTCGGTGCGCATTTTCGGGTCGGGTGCCAACAGCTCGGCACCGACGAGTTCTGCGAGATAGGGCAGCAGCCACGTCTGGATCTCGCGGGAATTGCCGTGCTCGTCCGATTCGAGGTCGATGGCCTCGGCGAAGGCGTCGGCATAGGCCTGTTCCGTCGTGCCGCGCAGCAGGTCGAGCATATGGCCGAAGCCATGCAGAAACGCCTCGAGATCTGCGAGTTCTCCCGCCGCATTGGTATCGAGGTAGCGGTACTCTTCCGGCAACTGCCGATAAAGTAGCCGGCCGGCCCGGGTTTTTAGATCGTCGACGGAGTTCATGTCGCAGCCTTGACATCGACGGTGATGTCGGCCATGCCCGTGACCTCGGCGACCTGCTCGTCGGTCGGGTAAACGGCGGCCAAGCTGCCCGAAATCTCGGCCCGCCTCAGAGGTGCCGGCGCGCCCGGCTTGACCGCAAAGTCCCTGATCGTCGCCGACGAAACGCCGACGACGCGTTCAACGGCTGCGAGAATTTCAGCGACGTACAGCGGTTGGCCGAGCTTGCGGTTTTTAAGCGCAAACTCCGCGAGCAGAGCAGTTTCGACGGCGTCCTTGACGTCCGATTTCACGTATCGGTCGGTGTCGACATTGACCTCCACGTGAAGGCTGACGGGCAAGGACTGATACGGGGAAATGCGCAGAACCGTGTTCGGCAGCGCACGACTCCTTACGAAGTCGATCAGGTCGGCCTCGAGCGTCGGCGTCACCGGCCCGCCGTTCGCGGGCACGATGACAACATCAACATCGGCTGCCGAGGCTGCGCCGACGACGATTCGCGCCCTCGCCTGCCAGACGCTGGCATGGCGCTTGCACAGCAATTCAAAGTCCTTCAGCGACACCGCACGTCCGTTTGCCGCGAGTTTGGACGGTGCATTTTCACGAATGTCGCCGATTGGCTCTCGCGCAGCGCCGCCTGCCGTCGGAAAAGCCTGCACGATGCCGGTGACGAAGCGATTTTTCTTCATCGGCTTGGTAATGGACCATGCGGGTACGCCAGTACCTGCCGCGCCGACGCCGATGCGGTGCCGCGACACGGCGACATTGTTCGTGCCGCTTGGCAGCCTGCGGCGAAAGTGGATTTGCAGGGTATCGTCCTCGTTGAGCGCCACCGACCAGGCGTCCAGGTCCTCCGCATCCGGGTCGCCGTAGTCACGAAACTCCCATTTGACGCCGTCGACGGTGACATCCATGTCGGGCGCCACGCCGGTTACGGCTGCATTCGACGGAATGAAGCTGACTTCCGTGATTTTGAACTGGAAATGCTGACGCTTTTGTTCCGCATCGCCGGAACCGAGCACTTTCGGCTCCTTGGTTTCCCCGTGCGAAATGTCGACCGTGTTCAGGTAGAACTTCGTCCAACCCGCGGCCCAACCCGCGACATCGTGCTCCGTGGTCAACGATATTCGGAGGAAAGCGCCGCGATCCTCGACGACATCGACAACGCCCTTCGTCGCGGACTTTTCGCCATTCGCCTCATGAACCACGATGACGTCGCGTCCGACCTTGACGAGTTCGCGGGCCTCCGCGGATAGGCCGGTGAGATCCACGATCCCTCCATGGACGGCATCGCGCTGGTCGCGATCGAAGTTCAGCGGACGCAGCGTTCGCGTCATCGGACCGAAGAATTCCGTTTCGTCGGGATGGGAGGCGGGCGCCGGCGAGAAACGAACAAAGTAGAAGTCGGCCTCTTCGCGCACGTTTACGACCCGCAGCGCTTCGAGCAAGCTGGATCCGACCTCGCGTGCGACGAACCAGTTGCCTTTCTCGAGCGTTTTGGGCGGCGATCCCGAAAACCGAATCGTGTTTCTCACCGTTGCACCCGCGAGCGGAGGCAAACCGACTACGCGGCCCTGATCGACTTTGGCGCCCGCGACACGCGCGAAACCGTGACCGGATGCTCCTGCGGGCTGTGTGTGCGTATACGCGATTGTTGCATCGGTCTCGAAATCCGTGCGGATTTGGGGAGCGCTGCCGGAGACCACGGGTGAATCGCTTCCGGAAGTCGACATGTAATAGAGGATCTGGTTGTAAGGCGTTTCCAACGTGCCGAGGGAACCGGCCTCGTAGGGAGTGAACGCCTCGATAGAGACGTTGCCGTCCGGAATCTCCGACGCGTTCAAGATCACGTGCCCGTTCGTACTTTCGGCGACGACGGCTCTCCTGATCTGCGACCCGTATCTCAGCTCTACCACGGTGCCGGCCGAGTAGGCATTCGCATTGTCGACCTTGATGACCAGCCGGTTGCCGCTCGATACGGGCAGCCCGACTTTGACGTCGTCAGGCTCGATCCAAAGTCGCACGGCGCCAGCCGCCGATTCGAACGCGGAGCTCGGGGCGGGATCGAAAGAGAGTCCGGCTTTCTCATTCTTTTCGTCGTGCTCGACGGCGCTCAGCGCGACGGCCTGTCCATCGGAATCCCGGGTTATGACCGCAAGATTGCCGAAAGCGAGATTGGCGTCCTTCGGCATCCGCCACGTGGTCGTGCCGGCCACGACCAGATCGCCCAGCAGGGTGCGGTTGTAATTCCAGCCAGCCGCACGCGCGGCGGTCAGCTCCGGATGAACCAGGACGGGCCGCAGAGTTTCGAAGACGAGTGGTGCACCACCCGCGGGCGGGGCGTACTTCATCGCCAGCCCCCTGGCGATCTCGATAACGCCTTTTTCTTGTTCGGTCTCGAGCGCCACGGTGGTGGTCGCCGATGCCGGCGGTGTTGGCTGGTAGTTGACCATCGCGGCCAGCTTTCGCAAGTTCTCCCACTGTGTTGCTGTTCGCAGATAGCCTTCGTTCGCAAACGCATCCAGGTGACCGAGCACGATGTGCGCGGCTCTTGCGAATGCGCGCATCATCTCCCACGCATAATCCGCGGAATGCCGGTGGTATTGCTCGAGCAGCCGCTCGTTGCGCCTTCCTCCGGTCTCCACATCGACCGGGAACGGCGCGAAGACGTCCTTCCACGCTGCCTTGGATTCGAGTTCAACCGGAGTCGCGCTCAATTCGCGTTCGTCCGGGGGCTTCATGAACAAGTTGCGCCATTTTTCGGGCGGCCGGTCGGCTGGCTCGGCGCCACGCAGATACAGTCCGAGCATGGCGAGGCGCAGCTCCTCGAGCCACACGGCCGCGTCCCCGTCGACGTACTCGAAGCGGCTGAGACCGGCGCGATTCCACCGTGACAGGTCGAACAGGTAGTCTTTGCGGTTTTCCGGCGCCAGCAGCGTCATGCGAGTTCTCCCGCGTTGATGACGATCCGGTAGCTGCCCCTGTCCGGTTGCTTGCTGTTATTCGCACACAACACGAACTCGTCTTCCGCGATCTCGATGACTCCGGCCGCGGTCCGGTCCGGATACGCGCCGACGCGTTTGAACCGGTTCAGGCACGCCACCTCGACGCCCTCGACCTCCATGGCGGCTTCGATGATGTCCGATGCAAAAAGGTCGTCGCCGAACCCGAGGCGCCCGGGTTCGAAGAATCCTCCTGTGTCGGACGTGAATCTCAGATTCAGAGCCTGTTTTAGCTCGGAGCGGAAAAAGCCTTTTTTGGCGCGCACCGAGAGAACGAAATTGACCGGCGCGCCTTTCGCGGACTCCAGGAACACCTCCGTGCCCAGCATGCGGTTCTGCTCGATCATCACGCGCAGCAATTGCCGCGCCGTCAGGCCGTCCTGGACGGGCGGCAACCCGAATCGCTCGACGCGGTGAAAATCGACAATCGCTTTCCACAGCTCGTCATCGAGTCCATCGGGAACTCCGTTCGCCGGCGGATCGCCGACATGCAGCGGCACGTCAAGCCCCGTAACCCCGGCAATCAGCAGGCTCTTTATGTCGATGACGAGCACCGAAACGAGGATCGTATTCCACGCCCCCGACCATATCGCTCGCGCCCGCGCCCGTGCGACCAGCGGGTGCTCCTCGAGCAGCGACTGGTGATCGGCCAACGTGACCATCCGGCGCACTTCCCCCGTCAGTCGCGGCCCGGCTTCCCGCGCAGCCTGCATTGCGGCGGGGTTCAGGCGCCAGAATCGTTCGAGACGCTCTTCCTCGGATTCGTCGTCAACCCCCGTGGGTGCGGGCGGCAGGCCCGCGAGCAGCGCCGGGTCGGTCCGCTGCACGGCGTCGTACCCGATCAGCTTTAGCAGGCGCCTGACGGACTGAGGCCGTCGGGCCGTCTCGAGGTAACGCTCGGCCTGGACGACGTCGAGCGCATGCGACGAGCGGTCCAGCGCGGCCGCCAGCAATTCCACGATCACGACCTCCATGTCGGCGGGCGTCCAACGCCGCCTTTCGGGGAACCGATAGGCGAGTTCCTGCATCATGAAAAGGCGGAAGCTGTCGTAATCCCGCGATTTCCAGTCGAAATCGTCGCGCACTCCGGGTATCGGTATAGGCAGGACCGCGCTGCGCTCGCCGCAATCCGGGCAGCCGCCGTCGAAATCGATCGTGGGCTCGTTTAGCTCGGCCATCGTTCGCTCACCCGGAGGATGGTCTTACACCGAAAATTCATGGCTCTCCTCCTTCTGCAGCGCCGCCAGCACGTAGGAAATTTTTACGAGTAGCTGCTCAGGGTGGCCGGGCGGCGCACCGACCTCGACCTTCAGGGTTTTTGGGTCCACTTCGCCGGCGAGCGCCTCCGTCAGCGAGCCATGGAGCCGGCTTTGCACGGCCTCCCACAGTTGCATCGAATTCGGTTCGAAGACGTGCTGCCGGGCGCCGAAGCCGAATTCCGGACGGAATACGCGCTCTCCGGAACTCGTGAACAGCACCTGCATGATCTGCTCGCGAATGTGGTCCACGCGCGCGGACGTTTTGGCGCCGGCCTCCGTCATCCGAAACGGAAAGGACATGTAGCTGACGCGTGGCAGGCGCGATTCGAGTGCGTTGGTCATACGGCTGTCGTCTTCGTCGTCAGCACGGCCGGCGTGAGCGGCGGTACGGGCGGCCCGCTGGGTGATCCCGGTGCCGTGCAGATGTGGGTATGCGCGTTGAACATCGAAAGAAAGGTCGTGCCCTTGATGAGCGGCTCGCCGCCGGAACCGCCCACGGCAACAGCCGCCCCCTCGATCGTGACCGTGGCTGGAGCCTTGATGTCGATCCCGCCGGACGTTGTCGCAATCTCATTGCCGGCCGCGTCCTTGAACGCGATGCCTGACGAGGACATCAACATCGAGTTGCCGTTGGCGTCCTCGACCCTGATTTCGCTGGCCGACGCATCGAGCGTGACGGTCGCGCCCCCCGAGTCGGTAAGCGCGAAGGAACCGTTGGCGTCCATCTCCAACACGGCATCCGCCGAACTCTTGAGCGTGACTTTCTCTTCACCGTCGAGATCCTCGAAGATCATGACGTGACCGCTCTCTGTTTTCTTGACCTTCGCTGTCGGTTCGCCGTTTCCCGAAAATTCCGCGGGCACCTCGTCGGTCGTTCGCCAGAAGGCGCCGGTCCACAGCGGTGACGACACATCGCCCTCCATGAACTCGGCAACGACCTGCGACCCGATCGGCGGCACGGCAATTACGCCGAAATCCTGACCGCCACCGTAGGCAAAGCACGGCAGCGCCCAGTCGCTGATCGACTCGCCGAGGACACTCGGCACGGTGAGCTTGCAGCGGCCGCGGGTCTCGGGGTCGACGTTGTCCGCGACAAATGCGCGGTACTTGCCGTAATAGCGGTTCTGCTGCTGCCGAATGGTTTTTTCAATTGCCGTAAATTCGTCCATACCGGTTCCGCTCAGAAAACCGATGCGATCGATGAACTGGCGGCGGACAACGCACCCTGCAGCGCATCCGTCTCACCCGTTGCGTTGCGCATCAGCTCGAACTGCTGGCGATACCCTTCGGTCGTGAAGTTGTGCACTACCTTGTCGACGAAATAGAGTCCGCCATACCGGCTGCCGGTGCCGTCGATGGGAACGACTCGGCCCGCCTGCAGGACATGGCCGTACAGCGAGCCGTCCAGTTCACCCGTGGCCCGGATCCTGAAGCTGTTTTCGTTGACCAGGGCCTGCGCACGTGCGCGCAACTCTTCTTCCGTTTCGTCGCCTTCTTTCGAGACGCGCCATACCGACGGTGTCCCGAGTGCCGAGCCCTCGCTCGCAACCGGCGTGCTGCCTAGCGTGGCGACGTCGGGAGTGACGGTTTCGGTGGTCGTTTCCGCACCCTCCTCGCGTGGCGCGTGATCGAATCGCACCTTGTCGGGACGCTGTCCGTCGTCGACAATTTCGAGGCTCAGGCAATGGGTGCTCTTGCCCGCATAGACGAATATCGGCGCCTGCGCTTCACCGTCGAGCCGCTTTGGTCCGAAATAAACCTGTCCGCCGGAAAACATCATGTCGTAGCCATTCGCGTTGGCACGCTCGCGAAGAAACACGATCGGCGTCGCATCCTGCGCGAGCGACCGGCTCGACTGTCCCAGCGCCGACTGCGGGTCGGTCGACAGTCCGAGCGGTGCGACAAGCTGTGTCAGGATGTCGAGATCGCTCATCGGCGCGTCTTCGCCCCAGATCGTGCGCATCTGTTCGCGATCGAGCGCCGCGCTTTCGTCCTGAATTGCGAGCTCGAGCGTCGCTTCTCCGGCAGTATTCGGATAGCTGGGCTTGGGCTGTGTGATGAAGCCGCGGAATATCTCTTCGACGTGAGTCTGGAAGTCCGCCGAGACTCGAATCGGCGCCCAGCGCGTGAATCGGCCCGAGTCCGCGGCGACCCACTGGCCGTCCTGCTTGCGCCGGTCTTCGATGAGGATCGTGCCCGTGGCAGCTTCGACGCGGCTGACGGCGACTTCAACCGAAGTTACGAGACTCGCGATGTCGCCGATATCGGCGAAATCCTCGCCGACTTCGATCAGACAGCTCGCGGGCTGCGTAAATCCGGGATCGAGCAGTGCGCCGAGCGAGACCATCAGCGCAGCTCCCGGCGACGCGGAATAAGGATGACGTGACCGAGTCGCTCCCGTCCATCCTCGTCGTTGTGCTGTCCGGACTGATCGGCAGGCCTCGGGTCGAACAGCAGGTCTTCGGGGAAAATGACGTCGGTATTCGTATCGACGATGCGCCGCCAATCGCGACTCTCCGCATAGAAGTGGTGCGCCATGCTGTCAAGACGCTCCTTCAAGGTCACAGAGTGCTCGAGGATCGGCTCGGGTTTCTCGAGCCGCCGCGCGCGAACGCCCTCGAACACGGTTTCGCCTCTGTCATCCGGCGTAAACAGCGGCACGTTTTCGTAATACGATCCCTTGAAGAAAGCCATCGCCCTTCCCCTCTAGAATGCCGTCGCGGCGTTGAGCGCCGTCATCACCGTCTGGCGCACCTTCTCGGCCATCGAGAACGGATTGTTCGATTCGATCACCTGCATGGCCAGCGTCATCTCGGCGCGATAGGGCGCGAGATTGGGCAGGTGCAGCGACTCGTTCTGACTCACGCCGGTCAGGAATACGGGCAGAAATTGCAGCCCCCAGGCGAAGATCAGCACCGACGCCGATTCCTGTCGTTCGAATGCCCGAGCGCCACCGCCGAGACTCGACAAAACCTGCAATCCGGCCGGACCCTGAACCTTGGGCTCGACCATCGAACGCAAGGTATCGATCTGCGGCTGGACGCCGAACTGACTGACTTCCGGATGTTCGTCGGCGTTATTCAGCTTGTCCGTCGCATCGAGCAGAATCGTCACACTGAGCTGTTCGCCCTGGAGTTCGACTCCCTGCGCCACCTGCGGCGTGTCGAGCGGCGTCAGAAAATCGTAGCCAAGCCGCGCACCCGGTGCGTTTCCCGTCCGGATCGTGACCGTGCGCGACCGCGAAATCTGTTGCGGGTTGAAATCGAAAACCAGCGCCAGCGGCGGAACCGTTACGCCATACTCGAACAGAACGCCTTTCATCGCTACGGCCATCGCTCAGCCCCCCGGCTTCGGGTTGCGAAGCGCACGTTTCACGTCGGCGGCGATGAAGGCGGCTGGTCGGCCGTGTCCTTCGACGCGAATGTGCACCTGGCCTTTCGCGACGCCGGTGGATTCGAGCGTGTGCGCCGCAGCCTGCGCGATCTCACGGGCGTCGAGCTGCGCCGTGTCGCGCATTCGCGCGGGAAGTATGAGCCGCATGCGCCGTATTCTCATACCGCGTCCTCCAGGTGCGCCGCGAGCTCGCCGAGTTCCGATCGCCGCACATGGCGATTGTCCTTGTTCAGTTCCGCCCAAACCGCGTGCGCGAGATGGCGTCCCGTTATTTCGTCGCCGGCGTCGCGCGCGAGCACGGCCGCAAAAAATGCCGCATTGTGGATTGCGCCGCCCGACAGGCGCACCGAACTGGCAAGCGCGCCGGGATCGACTCCCGCGCCTCGTGGCGCTTTCGCCGGCAGCAGCTTTGCCCACAGCCGCTCACGTGCGGCCACGTCCGGTGCGGGAAAGTCGACGATCTGTTGAAATCGGCGCAGAAAAGCGGCGTCGATGTTGGTGCGCAGATTGGTCGTGAGAATGACGGGCCCGGCGTGGCGTTCGAACCTCGACAGCATGTGCGACACCTCGAGGTTGGCGTAACGATCGCGCGCGTCGGTAATCTCGCCCCGTTTGCCGAGGAGACCGTCCGCCTCATCGATCTGCAGGATCGCGCGCCGGCCGTCGAGGGCGTCGAGCAACGCGTTCAGATTCTGCTCGGTCTCGCCGACGTACTTTGACATGATGCGGCCGAGATCAAGCGAGTAATGCGCCCAGCTCTCGCCCGTCTGCTCGGACAGGTAGGAGGCAATGACCGTTGCCGCAAAGCTTTTGCCGGATCCGGAAGGGCCGTAGAACAGCGCCAGCGGACCGCCCAGAGGGCGCGCACGCCATTCCGAAATGACGAGCGCACGATTCCTGATCCATGCGGTGAAGTCACGCAGCGCCGCTAGCGAGGCCTCGGGAAGAACCAGGTCGTCCCAACCGGCGAAACCCGTCACCAGGTGCGCTCCCGGCGGCGGAGACAGATCGGTCGCGCGTCCGAGCAGGGCACGTGCCGCGGCAGGACTTGCACAGACAGTCTGGTAGGCGCCCTTGCCCGACACACGAATCAATCCCGACGACGTCAACGGGGCCGACGGTTCCAGCCGGTCATAGAGCGATCCGACCTCGTGCCCGTCGTCGAGCATGAGAAACTCCTGCAGTAAGGCGAGGCTCGGATGCGGATCGGCAATCTGCGGTTGCAGCGACTGTATGCGTGGTGCGAACGATGGACGTGCGGCTGGCGCCAGCGCGAGCGCGAAAATATCGAGGTCCAGTTGCACGAACCGCTTCAGCGTTGTCACGGGCACAAGGGATTTGAGCGGCGCCCAGGCACCCGACTCGCGCGCGGCCGCAACGGCGCGTGCCGAGTCGCTGAATGTGCTGGAGAACTGTTCGTCGAGCGTGCCGCCGGTCCGGAGCGCTTCGGCCATCGCAATGAGCAGGGAGACGCGCTTCCATTCCGCATCGAGCATGACGCGACTGGCTGTGGTCGTTTCGGAAAATCCCGACATTACGGTGGTCCCACCGTCAACGTTAGCGTGTTTGCGAATGGCGACGACGGCAATGGCTGGCCGGCAGTATCGACCGGGCGCGTGCGCACGGTCGCGGCGTCGCCATTCTCGACGTCGGTCAGCGCGAGAGCGGATACTGCTGCGGCGTCGTCGATGTTCGGGCTCGCGATGGTAACGACCTGCGGCGGCTGCGAGTCTTCACTGTTGTCGGCGCGTACCCAGGAGATTTCCAGTGCGACACGCTCCCCAGGCGGTCCGGCGAGCGCAACGTCGATACTCGTCGTTCCCGCAGCCACCGATTCCGCATTGGACAGTGCTCCGGCGTGTGCAAACAGCACGACGGGCAACCAGTTCGTCGGTGGCGGCGGTCGGCCTGCGCCAATACCGCCAAGGGGCCGCGCAATCGCCTCGTCGCCGAATTCAATGAATCCGGCGACTTCACGCGCATCGATGTTCGGTTGCAGGTCGAGCACCGACGAGGTCACGGGGCCAGCTTCAATACGATGCTCGAGCGGCTCGATCGGGATCAACGCGAACTCGTAGGCGGCGGACAGGCGATACGCGAGTTCGCCTCCCTGCGTCGTCCAGATATTGTTCAGTTCCTCTACCGTCGGCGCCTGCAAAACCGCCTGCAAACGGTAGTCGAGATGCTGCCCCGTGCGGAAGTCGTCGGGACCGGCACCGCCACCCGGCAGGACCCCCGCCACGACGGGCCGCGCGTGCAACACACGTATCGCGTGTCCCAAAATACGCAGATCGGCGTCGAGTGCGGTTCCGTCCTGCTCGCTCAAAAACGGCGTGATGAGCGCATTGATACGGATGAACAACGGCTCGTCGAAGCCTGTCGCTGCGTGAAAGCCTGACGGCATGACGCGATAGGCAAACACGTTCAGCAGGTGTTTGTCCGAGCCCTTGGCGCGTTCACTCGCCTTTTGCGGAGTGTCCGTGGAGATTGCGACGTCTTCGCCGAATTGACTGTCGAGGAAGTCGGCGATTCCCTGGATTGCGACGGACAGCGAGGAGACCGGTACGGGCATGGCCCTAAAGTCTCCTGAGGTAGCGGGCGCGCATCGCCCGATCGCGCTGTGACTGCGGCCCGGCGCGCCGTGCCTGCACCGTAGGCTCGTGAATCAACACGTCGAGCTGCTCGATGACGACCGACGCGCGCGGAGCTTCGCCGCTCGGAACTGCGACAGCCGGCCTGTCGGGCGGATGTATCGGCGATGGCGCACCAACCTCGGAAACAGCCGGTCGCGGGACGGGCCCGGGCGGGCCCGGCGCTGGAGACTGAGCCTGGCCTGGAGATCCGTCGCGGCGCACGGCTTGCAGCGTGGGCGGTTCTTCTTCCCCCGCGAATTGCTCGTCCACGGGCTGCGCACCGGGTTCCAGGTCGGCCTGCCCCGGCGGCGGCAGCGGACGGGCCTGCTCTTCGAGCGGCACGTCCTCCTGGCGTGCGATGGTGCGCCGGGGTTTGACATCATCGTCGTCTTCCAGCCGCCGCACGGGCTGAACAGCCTCGTCATCCTCCTCGTTCTGCTGCCGCGGGAGCGCCTGCATAGCTTCGTCCCCGGTTTCATCCGCTGGCTGGCGGTTCGCGGTCAAGGGCTCTTCGTCGTCGATCTGACGTCTCACCGGAGCAAGCTCCTCTTTTTCGTCAACTGCGCGCTGCGTCTCCGGCTCGTCATCGTCCGGTGGCTGTCCTCCCTCGACGTCGTTGTCGTCTTCCTGCCGTCTCAGCTGTCGCGCGTGGCGTGCGCGCAGCGTCGCCAGGTTCTCTTCTTCCTGTTCTTGCTCCTGCTCACGGTGAATCGTCGACGCACTCTGGCCACCGAGGCCTTTCGGCGCGGCAAATAGCCCGTCGGCTCGGGAAGCACGGGACGCGAGGCGTGTGAACAGGCTCACGCCAGACTCCGCGCAGTCCGCGCACCGCGCCGGTCGCGAATGATCAGCGCGGCGTAGTGCGACCGATGTCTCGCAGACAGGCTCAGGATGTCTTCGTGTGTCCAGCCGTAGGCGGATGCCAGTGCATGCGACTCCTCCAAAATCGGTCCCTCATCGGGAAACGCGAACCTCAGCGGATCGATGCTTGCGGTGGTTTCGCTGCCGCAGCACGGGCAGTTCGTTATCACCTCATCCGCGACGTCGGGGGACGCCGCTTCGAGCGCTTGGTCGATAAGGTCCAGATCATGGCCGTCGAACTGCATCGCCTCGGCCGCGGCATTTTCCGCACGCCCGCAAAGGGCCGCAAATGCACGACGCGGTTCCTCACCCTCGCCGCGGCGTGCGAATTCCTCTTCGTGCTCTCCGTTGGGCAACTGGAACGAACGCCGGCCGAGACTCGTCTCGACCTCGACGTCGGGCCTGCCGTCGGCGGTATACTGCAACCCCGTATCGACCAAGCGCAGCGACAGGTCGTACGGCTCGCCGCAGTGCGCACAGGTTGCCTCGAACCAGGTCAGGTCGGGATTGAAAAAATGCGCGGCCCTTTGCAACAGCCACTCGCGCGTGCCGCACGGCAGGTGTCGTACGAGCTCGGGTGTAACCGGACTGTCCGCGATACGCTCGTAGACCGCATTCAACACCGCGGTGACCCGTTCTGGCCTCGTGCCGGGATGGGCCGCAGCCTCGGCGACTTCAAGCTCCGTCAGGCCGGCCATGGGGCGCATGACCGCATTCGGATGCGCTGTTACGGAGGTACTGGTTGCAGACACCGCCAACCTCCCGTGCGTTACGATTCGACCGGTTCAGCAGTTCCTTCGTCTCGTACGAAGCCCTCGTGCTGGATTGTGATCGTCTGAATGCCGACTGTATTCATGTTGTTCGCGTCGAATTCCGGCAGGGCCTGGAATTCCGATACCCAGGCTCGCCGCAGCTGGTAGCTGATCGCCGGCGTGCCCTGCAGGTTCAGGACATTGATCACGACGTCGCGACGATAGTTCTTGAGACTCATCCCCGCGTCGCCGTCCGCGACATTGTTGACGGCGTTCGCCCATTCCTCGAATACGGGGTCGTAACTCAGTCCGTGCTCGAGCGCCACCGCTTCGAAACTCGAGCCTCCCGGCATATTGCGCTGGTAGGACGGATCGCCGGCGCTGCGCCATTTGACGGCTTCAGTCGTGCGCTTCAGAGCGCCCATCTTCGAAAGTCCGGCTACGGTCCTGCCGGCGATTACCACCTGGAACTTGAACGTCCGATAGGGATCGTAGCGATGAGCATTTGCGGGAAACATCGGTGCGGGCATGTGAATTCCTCCTCAATCGCGGGCCGCTTGGGCCTCAGCGGGTTTGGCCAACGATCTGTTTGATCTGGACGACGACGAATTCCGCCGGCTTTAGCGGCGCGAAACCGACGACGACGCGCACAATGCCGCCATCGACGTCACCCTGGGTCATCGTCGAACCGAGGCCGCATTGCACGTAGTAGGCATCGGACGCCTTCTCTCCCTGGAAAGCCCCGGAACGGAACAGCCCGTCCATGAAGCTCCCGACCGAGGCACGGAGGTTCCCCCACAGTCGGTGGTCGTTAGGCTCGAAGACGACCGCCTGGAGTGCACCGTAAAGGCTCTCGCCGATCATGTTCTGTGTGCGGCGCACCGGTACGTATCGAAATTCCGGCTTCGTCTTGGTTGCGAGCGTGCGCGCGCCCCAAATGACCACAGGTCCGATAATCGAACGCAGGCAATTGATGCCCAAATCGTTGAGATTGTCCTGCAGGTCGTTACCGATCAGGATATTCGGCCCGATCGATCCGCGCACCGTCGCTTCGAGGCCGGCCGGGGCCTTCCACACACCCCGCCGGCCGTCGATGCGGGCCCACATCCCGGCCGCAAATCCGGACGGCGGAATACGAAAGGTCCTGGGCTTGTTGGCCGCCGTATCCGGGTCGTAGTGCGGATTCGAAACTTCGAGCCATGGGTAATACAGCGCAGTATAAGGTGATGTCGGCGCCCCGAGGTCCTTGACATCCTTAGGCGTCACGAGGGTCGCGCCGCCGACCGGTTCGGGAGGATCAACGATCAGCATGCGGTTTTTCATGAATTCGCAATGCGTCACGGCGTCTTGCAGGATCGAATTGTCGCCACCTTCGAACCAGTTCAGCGCCGGCAGTAGCAAAATCGATACGTCGCGGTAGTCGCGAAGCGTCGTATATGCCTTGTTGTATTCGGTCGCGTCGGGCGCGGCCTCGCCGTCACCGCCCCCGGTCAGCCATGCCTCGATGATTCCGCCTGCGCTGAGATCATTCGGCGGCACCGGCGGTGACGTTGCCGTGCCACTCAACCCGAGTACCGCGCGGGCCGTCGTGCCCGCGCCCGGCGCGGGTGTGGTGACGGCCCCCGGAGCGCCGAGCAGCCCCGAGACGAGATTCAGGCGGCGATTGCCGCCATCGATCTCAATCCGTGCGGTGAAGTCCGGCGACGAGGTATTGCCGGCGCGAACGGTCGCTTGAATGTGCGCCGCCAATGCGGCCAGGTCGGCCGTATCGTTCTCAAAAGCTACCGTCACCGGCGTTCCGCCGCCGATGACGACATCGATGACTTTGCCGCCGACTTTCGCGACACCGTCGGTGAACTGAATGGGTCCTCCCCTGATGCTGGTCGCGGTAACGTCGCCTATATTGACGAGGGTGTCGCCCGTCATGTCGATCAGGGACGAGCTGTCCTCGAGCACCTTCTCGATAAACTGCCCCGAGTCGGAGTCCGTGGACAGTCCCGTGAAGGTTTCAAGCGCTGAAAATTTGCCGTCCTGTTCGATGCCGACCGCCAACGTGTAGCCTAGCGTGAGGTCCGGCGTTGTGCTCGGATCCGTGGGCGTCAGCCGCACCTGCAGGTCGTTGCCCCAGGTTCCTTCGTCAACCGCCTGGATCGTGAATCCGCGCGTTGCATCGTCCGGATTCGGTATCGCGGTGGCCGCTTTCGAGAGATTGCCCGCAGAGTCTTCCGCCACCCTTACGATGTAGGCCTTGGTTCCGCCGTTTGCGAAGAACGCATTGACCGCATAGCCGAAGCGGTCGGGATCTTTTCCCTCGTCCCTGATGCCGCCACCGCCAAGCACGCCGAAGTTGTCTTCGAATTGCCCGGCATTGAATATGAAGACCGGCTCGCCGATCGGTCCACGCTTGACCGGTCCGACGAAGGCCGCAACCGAGGTGGACGCGGCTTCGATCGCCAGCAAACCTGAGGGAACGTGTTCGATGTATACGCCCGGATGTTTGTACATTTGCAATCTCCTTGGATCGCGCGGCCCGGCCTAGCCGAGCTCCGACTTTTGTGTGACGTCCCGAACTCGCAGCGCGAGACGCTCCGCGGCACTCTCGAACTCCGAGAAATGCCATTCCCGGCCTGCCGACACGTCTTCGAGCGTGAAATTCGCTCGCATCGGTCCTGCTCCCGGCAAGCGATCGAGCCGGACCCGCAAAATAAAGGAATGGCACTGATCCGAGTCGCGGCCCGATCGCCAGCCTGACCCAGGTGCGTGCGGATTGGCCGATCGTCCTGCCATCTGAATGCAGAATTCCCTTGATTCAAAAATTCGGCACCGCGCGTCGCGCAGGCGCCGTCGCCTTTGGACTCGCCCGATCGTAGCCCTTTCGGAATTCCGCGATTTTTCAGTCCCGGTGGTTTTCGATGACGGGCGGTTCCCTGCTCGATCACCGGTACGTCACAGATTCGATTCGAATCCAGACCGCCCTCGCTGTCTACAGGCGTGCCTGATGGCTGGGACCAGTTGTTTTATTGAGCCGCGGTGGCATTGCGCAACAGGCTGATACTGCTGCGATGCCCTGAGTTTCCGGCACACGTCGGCCGGCACGAGGAAAGACTCAGGTCTGGCTCAGCTGCGTGCGCAGCGTCTCATAGAGGCGCCTTCGCGACTGCTCGATATTCGCGAGCACCGCATCGAGGTTGTACGCGGGCCCATGATGGCCGGGGAGCGTCCCGGGGTCCGCGCTGCTCGGTGCACTGCAATTCATATCGCAGCGAATGTGGTCGTACAAAGCCCGAGTCTCGGTCATGGGCTCGATCGCGAGTTCACGCTGCAACAGATCCGCGTAGGCCTGATAGTGTTTCAGCGCCTGCGCACGCTGGCCGTTCAGGACGTACAGCCACATCACGTCGATCTGGGCCGTTTCGCGAAACGGATCGATCCCGAGAAGACGGCGACCGGTCTCCAGGGCATCTTCATACCGACGGCAGTCACCATACCAGTGCATCAACAATGTGAGGCCCCGCAGCCGGATGTTCGAAACTCGCTCCTGCTCTGCCAGGGCCCAATCCGGCACCGCTCCACTCATGAACGGGGCGCGCGAGAGATCGAGCGTCCGGACCAGCTTTGCCGCGAGTACATCGTCCATTTGCGCCGAGCCCTCGTGCACGAGGCGTGTCAGGACGCGCGTATCCACGGGTATCGAATCGGCGATCTCGAGACAGAGTGTCGCGCCCGTCACTACCAGCGAAAGGCCGGGATAATTCGAGAGTTTTTTGCCGATTCGCCAGATCGCGGAGTTGAGCGCCGAGCGTTGGCGTGCCTCGATCGATCGACGCCACAGCGTGTCGGCGATGCGGTCGCGCCCGACCTCACGACCAGCATTCACTACGAGATAGACCAGTAACTCCAGTGTTGCGCCGCGAATCCCAATGCGACACGGGTTGCCCGCGCGGCGGAATAAGTGGGAACCGAACAGGCATATTGATAGCTGGTCGTTTTTCACATTCAGCATGCACGTCTAAATAAGAAATCGCGCCTGAAACACACCCGTGCCTGGCCAGGTATCTGGTCGCATGCAAGCCGGCCGGATCGTCGACCGGGTGTCCCGGCAATATTCCACCGGCGCCGAACCCGGTTTGAAATCGGGAGCCGTCAATCGAGGCGGCGGAAACCTCGGCGCTATTTGAGTATAGGACAATTGCCACAGATTTGGCGTGCGGCGAATGGCGTGCCAGGACCGCGCCACCCGCCACTCGAAGTTTTTCATCGTTGAAAAATCGCTGCGCGCCCCACGAATACCGAGCGCTGGAACGACTTTTTGCCCGGGGCCCGCTCTATCGCGCAGTAATTCGAGCGTGGGGCCTGCCGGACGCAAGATCGCAACCGTTGATTGCAGTGCAATCTGCGCGCAGACATGAATCGCAGGGCCGAAATCACGAGCGTGCTTCGCAATCGGTCGAAATTTCGCCGGCGGGCCGGGCCGCGTGCGACCAGATGCGCGACAGCAGCCGAACGGTAAGGCGCAGGGGTGCGAGGAAGTCAGGCGCTGTAATGCCACGTCCTTATCCACAGCCTCCGACCTGATTTCACAGCGGTCGCGATTCGGTCCCGACGGAGCATTCAACCGCGGTATTCGGGCATTGCGTATTTTCCCGTCGCGAACCGATGTCGTATGGGGACGCTCGCGCATCCGTCCGCTGCGCAGCAGCCGGCGTTAGGTCCAATCGGACCTTTATTTGACATAAAAACAGGCAGTTGCGAACTCAGACCGCCAGCGTCGAACGCGCCGTTGCGCTAGATGCTGATAAAAATTAGTGGATTACGCGCGTTAGTTGATGCAGAATCGCGTCTCGAGTTCCGGATCATGCGCGCACGTCGAGTGATGCCGGGCTGTTGAACGAGTCCCGAAAAAAACGACAAAAAAGGGCGGCTTCACCATGACGGACGACAATCAAACTTCGAGCTATCGATTGGAGCACGCAATCGGGAGCGGCTTTGCTCCGCAGCCCGATCAACCTTCCCTGAACGATACGATGGCCGAGAGCCTGCGCTTTCGGAGCACCTCGTTACCGGGCATCGACTCGCTGCGTCCGGGTGCCAATGATGACGCCGCACTGCAGGAAGCGCGCATGCAGATCCAGCGACTGCAGCAGACGCTCATCGAGTTCGAGGCCGAGCATGCCCGCCTGGTCGCCGATTACAAGGGCAAACTCGCCGACAAAAACGTCCAGCTCGCAAATCTCCAGACAGCTTACGACGAGTTCGAACGGCAGTCGGACTTGCTGATGCACGAACTCGATCAGCAAAATGAGCGTTTGCGGGCCGAATGCCGGGCGGCCAACCCGCGGTCCGTGCTCTGAAATAGCGGCGGCGGATAGTCGCGGACCGCGCCGGCCCCGTCCGGCCGACGCGCCTCTTGAATGACGCATTGACTGCCCGGCGCCCGAACCGCGACACTCGGCCCATTCCAGCGTCCTCGGGCCCAGGGTGAGCATGTTTGTCAAAACCCGTAATTTCGACACGAACGCGCTCGCGCGTTTTCGTGAATTGCAGCGAACGTCATTCAGTATCCTCGAGACGACTGCGGCGGAGCTCTCGGGTGGCGAGTCCGAAAAAGACGTCGCACGCACGCTCGTCAGGCGTTACCGTGCTGCCGGAGCCGGATCTTTTTTTCACCTGCCCGTCGTCTTGTTCGGCGATCGCACCGCCCTGCCCGGTGATTGGCCGATCAGCAAGTTTTTTCCGAAGGCCCGGACACTAGAGCCCGGTGCCAGCGTGATTCTCGATGCGGCACCGCTGTTCAGCGGTTATCTCGTCGACACGTCGTACAGCTTCTGCTTCGGCGATAATGCCGGGCACCGCGCGATGATGCAGCACCTCGCTCGATATCGCGAAGACGTGCCCGCCGCCGTCAACCGCGGCGAGAGCTTCAGGCAGGTTGCAGAAAGCGTGCTCGACAGCATGAGACAGGCCGGCTACGAACCCGTCCACACCAAGCACCCCGGTGAAGTGCTCGGCCACCGCGCGGTCAGGACTCCGAGATTGCCGTTCGAACTGCGCCTCAGGGGCTTCGATGCCGTGTCCCTGACCTGGTTCCGGCTCGCCGACGGCCTCGCGGCGCGCGGGCTCGGGCGACACAGTCCGTTGTGGAACACGCGTGCGACCTCCGAACACCCGGCCCACGACGGGCTCTGGCTGGTCGAGCCGCACGCCGGCCGCGGCGAAGTTGGCGCGAAGTGGGAGGAGATCCTCGTCATCGAAGACGGCCGCGCGCGCTGGCTCGACGAAAACCCGCCGCACGTGCGCCAGTGGGCGCAGATCGCGTCAGGTGAAGACTACCGTCCGTCGCCCGCTGCCTGCGTTGCCTGACGATTGCAGCGCCGGCCCGCGTTCAGTGCAGCCAGTCGGGAAGACGCGCCGGCTTCACCTCTCCCGGGCCGCGCCCCTTGACCCAGCGATAGCGTTTGCCCGACGGATGCACGGACGGCGGCGCGACGATGCAGCCGCCGTCGCCGCGGAGGTCGATTCCCGGCGCGAGATTGGTGCGGTTGTGCACCTCCCCGCCCGGGTGAGCGAAATAGAGATGGCGACCGCCGCCGCCCGTGATCGATTCCATGGTCTCCGGTAACGGACCGTGTTCGTCTTCGAGTTCTGCGAGGCTCTCCGTGCCGCCGTGGCGCGGATCGACGTCGACGACGACCAGTCCGGACAGCTTCCCGGTCACGATAGCCACGTTGAATCCCGGTGATCGGCTGTACCACTCGCGCAGCGTCTTCTCGCTGACGCATTTGTCCTGGTAGGCCTTCCACGGCACCGCCGGTCGCTTGGCTTTCTCGCGCACCGGGATAACCGACCAGCCGCGACCGAGATATTCCAGGGCCGCTTCTTCGCAGGTGTCCGCCATTTCAGGTAACCATTGGTGTCAGTACAGAGATTTCAACGTCGCACGGCCAGCGGGGGCGGTGCCGCCGAGTGCGTCCTCGTGCTCTCTCAATCGATCCCCCAGTCGAGTGAGCCCCTCAATGACTGATCGATTTCTTTTTCGAAGCTGTTTTCGAGCCGCTCGCGCGTCATGCCGCGCGAGCCGCGGAAAATGAACGTGACTCTGCACCTTTCGGGGTTCTTTTTCTCGTTCATGATGCGTCCGCCGTGCTGCTCGATCAGCCTCCGATAGGCCGCTGCGGCAGCGACGACGCGTTCCGCTTCCAGACCTCTTACGTCGATACGATAGGTAATACGGGCTTCAAGGACGTAAATGAGTACGAAGCCGAAGGCGGTGGCCAGCACGGCCACGTGCGGCAGCTCGAGCCCGCTCGACAGCCCGATCAAGGTTACGAAAATAACGTGACCCGTGAGTTTCGCCGACCGCAGCACCGTGCGAAACCGGATCAGCCCGCCGATACCAAACAGCACGAAGCCCACGATCAGGCCGTATTTGACGACCATGATGCCGATGAGCGCACCGATCACCGCATACGTGATGAAGACTTTCGGCGCCTCGATTTCCTCGAGCGTGTCCGCCGTCTGCCGGTGCTTGGGATGGTAGGCGATGACGGCGCCCAGGATGCTCGCGAGCATCAGCGTAAGGAATGCGTTGACGATGAACGCCAGGTCCGAAAATCCGTGCCAACCCTCACCCAAAGCCTCGGTCTCCTGGACGAAAATTTCGGGAAGCTGCTGCGACCAGGCCGCTGACGCCGAAAACAAGAGCCAAAGCGCGATTCCGCGTCCCCTGATCATGCAGCATTCCTCGCGCGATTATCGCGGCAACGGTGCATGCTCGATGTCATGGTGGCTTTCATACCGACGTTTCCTGTTGCGGGCACAAGCCGCGACCTGCTGCCTTGGGGCCATTGCCATTCGGGCGGGAAATATATCACGATCGCCGAGCGGCCGACGATACGCGCGCCGACGCCGGCAGGCAGCCCGTTGAGCACTGAGTCGACGATGATGTCTAATACCCGCCATGCCCCGCGCTACGAGAAGACAGGCCGCCGAACGCTTTCGCGAGCAGATTCGGCAGAGCAACGAGCTGCACCTCGAATACCTGCATGAGCCCGCACTTCGCGAGGACTACGAGCGCTTTGCAAACTGGCAGCTCGAGCACTTGTTGCCGTTCTTCAGCGACCTGTACGAACAGGAAGGTTACGCCGAGGCCATCGATTTCACGATGAACGACCTGACGGGAATCGGCATCAGCAATCGCGATCGCGATCTCGAACGCGCCGCGCCCGCGATTACCCGGATGCTGCCGCTCGGCGCGCTCAGGACCATCGCCGAAGCCGCTGAGATGAACGCTCGCGTGCTCAAGGTCAATATCGCGATTTGCCGCGCGCTGTTGCGCGACGGCCGGCTGCCCGCCCAATTTACCGAGATTGACTACTGTATTGCCTGTCGCAATGCCGGCTCCCTGCGCGAACTCGTCGAACTCGTGCACCTCATTACCGGCCTCGGCAGGACGCTCGAATCCCTGATAGACATCCCGATGATCGGCATGACGCT
>JBFISV010000002.1:0-30592 GCA_041608415.1 Woeseiaceae bacterium | reverse complement strand
TGACGTTCTCCGACAATGGCGGCGACATCGACGCCAGGGGCATCGAGCTCGACGCGGTCTGGCTGCCGACCGACGAGTGGACCTTGACGGGCACCGTCGCGTTCCTCGATTCCGAATTCGGCGTGTACGGGCAGGGCAATCCCTACCAGCTCTATAACGGAGTCGTGCAAAGCTTCGTCGACCAGGCCGGCCAGACCACGCCGTGGTCGCCGGACGTGACGCTCGGCGCCAGCGCGGCCTACCGCTTCGATCTCGGCGACAAGGGCATGCTGACGCCTTACCTGCAGACCTATTATTCCGACGGCTACAACACCTCGAACCTGCTCGCGACCGACCCGGCGCACGACCAGGACTCGTATTCGAAAACGGACCTTCGCCTGATCTGGGATTCGGCCGACGACAAGTATTCGCTCGAGGCATTCGTCGAGAACATAGAGGACTCGGACGTGCTGGCGCGCGGCAACAACAACAGCGACGATGTCGTGCAGACATCCTACCTGTATCCGCGCAATTACGGCGTCAAGTTCAGGGCCCGCTTCTAGCACGTTCGGTCCTGCAACGACGCTTTGCGATTCATGAAGGGGCTTCGGCCCCTTCGTTCGTCTTGAACCGACCGAAGGGGGACTGGCCATAAAACGGCGCCAATTTCTCAAGCTCGGCGCGGCGCTGACCGCCGCGATGCAGGTGCCGCGCGCCGGGGCGAGCGCGAGCGACGATGCGGAGCAGCGGGCAGACCGCTGGCTTCCGCGCGAGGGCATACGCAAGCCGAATATCGTCATCGCGGTGCTCGACGACGTCGGCTTCGCGGACTTCGGCTGCTACGGCGCCGAGCACGCAACCGGAGCCATCGACGAACTCGCACGGACGGGCGTCCGCTTCAACAATTTTCACGTCACGGCATTGTGCGCGCCCACGCGCGCATGCCTGCTGACCGGCCGCAACGCCCACGCCGTCGGCGTCGGCAACATCGCCGAGTGGGGGCGCGATCTGCCGGCCTATCGCGGCTGGATCCGCGAGGATGCCGCCACGCTTGCGGAGTACCTGCGCGAAGACGGCTATACGACGCTCGCTACGGGCAAATGGCACCTGTCGGCGCTCCACGATCAGAACGGCAGCGGGCCCTACGATCATTGGCCCGTGGGGCGCGGATTCGATCGCTGGTACGGCTTTCACGGCAATGCCATGGATCACTGGCATCCGGAAATGTTCGAAAACAGCGTGGCCGCATACCCCGACAAGGGCCGCGACTATCACCTGAGCGCCGACCTCGTCGATCGCTCGATCGACTACATAGCGGATCATCTGGCGGCAACGCCCGAGAATCCGTTCTTACTGTATCTCGCCTTCGGGGCCTGTCACTTTCCGCTGCATGCACCGGCCGACGACGTCAGGCGCCATCGTGGACGTTACGATGCCGGCTGGGACGAAATTCGTGAGCGGCGTTTCGAGAGGCAGCGGGAAATGGGGATCGTGCCGGCCGAGACCCGACTCGCGCCGCGCAATCCGAACGTGCCCGCGTGGTCGGACCTCGGCGACAAGCAGCGCCGGATCGCGGTACGGGGCCAGGAGGTCTATGCGGCGTTTCTCGAACACACGGACCGGCAGCTCGCGCGGCTGATCGCGTTCCTGAAAGCGGAAAACGAGTTCGACGACACCATTTTCGTCGTGCTGTCGGACAACGGCGCCGCGGGCGGCAGTGGCTCCGTCGCCGGCATGCTCGACGTGCGGCGGGTTGCCTACTACGAGAAGGAAACGCTGGCCGAACTCGACCGGCGCCTGGATGCGCTGGGCAGCGACGATTCCTACGGCATGTACGCGAGCGGCTGGGCGCAGGCCGGCAATACGCCGCTCAAATGGTACAAGGCGGATACCCACGGCGGCGGCACGCGAGCGCCGCTCATCGTCAGCTGGCCTCGCGGGCGGCTCGGTTCGGGGCAGGCTGGCGCCGGCCAGATCAACACGCAGTACCACCACGCGATCGACGCCGTGCCGAGCCTGCTCGAGATGATCAACAAACCGGCGCCGGGCATCGTCGGCGAGCGGGCCGTGCTGCCGCTGCACGGCACGAGCTTCGCCTATTCCTTCGACCATCCGCACGCAGCAACGCGCAAGAAGATCCAGTATTTTGAAACGGCCGGAGACCGGGCCCTATGGATGGACGGTTGGAAAGCCGTGACGAAGCACATTGCGGGCGAGGCCTTCGAGAAGGACGTCTGGGAGCTTTACGACGCCGATCGCGACTTCTCGGAAACGGTCGATCTGGCGAGTAGCGAACCGGAACGATTGGGCCGCCTCGTCGACCTCTGGCATCGTGAGGCGCGCCGCGACGGCGTCCTGCCGATGGAGGACGACCTGCTCGGGCTTTACGAGAACGCGGTGCCGCGACCGCGCCGGCGTTATACGTTCTATCCCGGCATGACGCGCCTCGATCGCCTGAGCGCGCCCGATATCCATACCTACGACAGCAAACTCCGGGCCGACGTCGTGTTGAGGAGCAAGACGGCGCAGGGTGTGATACTCGCGTCGGGGGACAGCGGCGCCGGCTACGAACTGTTCATGCAGGACGGCTACCTCATTTTCGTTTACGTCTACACGCGATTCGAGCGCTACACGCTGCGCTCACCCGCGCCGCTCGATGCGGGGGCCGCGGTACTCGGCCTCGAGATTTCGCGAAACATCGACAATAGCGCGATCGTCGACATGCTCGTCGATGACACGCGCGTCGCGACGATGACGCTCGAAAAAACGTGGCAGGTGTTCGCGCCCAACTCCGGAATTCGCTGCGGAGAAAACCGGCACGCGCCGATCAGCCGCGACTACCTTCCCCCGTTCGTGTTCGACCAGGACCTGGCACGTGTCGTCGTCGAGCTCGATCTCGAGACGGTGGCCGCGTGATTGGCCGGCGTGGACCGCATGCGAAGAGGCGCACCGTGAGCCGCACGCGATAACGGTGGCGCCGGCCCTCCGATGCGATTGACCTATACTACGCTCCGATATGCGTGTAGACGTCATTTGCACATACGACGAGTTCGAGAGTCTGCGGGAGAACTGGGAGTGGCTGTACTCGATCGATCCCGAGGCCCAGTTCTTCCTGTCCTGGACCTGGCTGTCGCATCTTTTTCTCCGCCGCCCGGATAGCTGGAGCATCCTGGCTGCCCGGCCGGCGAACGATGCATCGAAGTACGTCGCTTTTTTCCCGTTGCGCCCGACGACGAGATTCAGCCGCTCGCGCGAAGCGTACATCAACGAAATCTACATGGGCGGAAATTTCTGGGCCGATTACACGGGCCTCGTTTGCCACCCCGATCACGAGCAAGCCGCCATTCCGGCATTTGCGAAGCACCTTGAAGGCGTGCATTTCGCGCGGCTGAACCTCGAGGACTTTCGTGCGTCGAAACGGCGGATAGCACTTCTGACCGATTCGTTTCCCGAAAACGAGTTCCGGATCTCGTACAGGAATCGCACGAGCAAAGTCGACGGTATCAACAACCTGATCTCGCCATTCGTGCGCCTCCCGGACAATTTCGACGACTACCTGCAGACGCGACCGAGCGCCAATACGCGGCAAAAAGTCCGGCGATATCAGCGCAAGCTGGACGCGGCGGGCGATATCGAAATTGTCGCGTCGAGTCCCGCCACCCGCGAGCAGGATCTCGATGCTCTTGCCGAATACTGGAAGTCGAAATGGGCGACGCGCAAAGGCCGCTCGGCGGACATCAAGGCGTCTAAATACCGCCGCATCGTACAGCAGGGACTCGAGGCCGGGATCGTCTATATGCCCGTCCTGCGCGAGCGCAACCGGCCCGTCGCGATCCTCGCAAGCTTTATTGACCGCGTCAAAAAGAGTCTGCTGTTTTTCGTCGCCGGTCGTGATCAGGGCTGGAAAAAGCTGCCGAGCGGGCTGCTCCTCCATGCGCACAACATCCGCTGGGCGATCGGCGAGGGTCTCGAGACCTATGACCTGCTGCGCGGAGACGAGCAGTACAAGTATTCGCTCGGCGCCGAAGACCGCCGCATCGACTGCATCCGCATCGAGACCCGAACCGGCGTCAATCGGCACGGCAGGCTCGATCCCGGCAGTTTCGACGTCGTAGCAAAGGACCTGGTGCGTCGCCTGAAAAAAGCCGACGCCGGGCAACGACGGAAAATCGCGGAGCAGATTCTGACGAGTTGGCTCGACGACGATCCCGTTTTGCGGCGAGCCGAAAGACTAATGCGCGAGGCCGGCGACGACGAGTCGGCGAACCGCGTTGCCGGGCGCCTCGTAGAACTTCGCTCGCGTTAGAATCGAGACAATAAGATCGTGACTGTATCCGATCGGGCCTGCGATCCGGAGTATAGCGGGGCAGCCTTCAGACGTCGGGTCCCGGCTGTGTTGCCCACCGGAAAAGGCTCCGCAGCTCCTCGGGAATTTTTTTGAATTCGTCGCGCGGTATTTGCAGCGGCGGTTGCTTCGCGAAATTCTTGTTGTCCGCGAACCAGGGCTGCTGGTAGACCATGTTCAGAATCGGCCGGACGCGATTCGTCTTGTTTCCCAGGCCCGCATGGGATAGTCGCAAATCCATGAGAAAACAGGAGCCGACGGGCGCGACAGGCACCTGCTTCGCCATGTTTGCCGAGTCCCGCCGGGATTTCAGGTGGCTGCCCTTCCTGACCGTCGTCGTACCGCTCATTTCATCGAGCGGTACGAGCGGTACCATCGTCGTTATCGCGAACGGCGGCAATTTCATGGGTGGGTCGTCGGCATCCTTCGTGAACAGTGCCCGGTGATCTTTGTGCAGGTGCTGATCCCTGGAGCCCGGAAGAGATGCCGCACAAACGGTGCAGCCGAGCAAAAATTTTCGCCCGAGCAGGGTTTTCATCAACGCGAGAACGAACGGGTTGCCGTACAGGTCGGGGTTATTGAATGGTCCTTCGAGTGCGAATGTTATCTGCAGCCGCTTGTCTCCGATTGGCAGCGCATCCGCGGGCGCTTTGTCGCCGAAATAGTCGGCGTACTTCTCCACGAAATACGCGTCGCACTTCCGAATCAGGTCGGCGTCGAACGCATTCTCGATTAGCAGTGTGCCGTGTTTTTCGAACAGCTTCGCGCCCAAAGCGACGGACTCGGGCCGGAGAACTCTCGATGCGCGCTCCGCATCCGAAACCGGTAACGTGGGCATCGCACCGGCGTCGTCCGCGTCGCGAAGGCACTGCCGCAATCGACACGCACGATCGAGATTCTTTTTCACGTCCTCGTTCGAGGCTTCCAGGGCCAGCCCTCTGCGAAACGTCGTGATGGCGTCGTCGAGGCGCAGCTCCTCGAGCAGCGCAACACCGTAATCATTGAGTAAATCGACGCGATCCGGATTCAGCTCGATCGCATCACGATAAGCGGCGATCGCAGGGCGCCGCTTGCCGCGCGCGTGCAGCACTCTTGCGAGCTCCGCGTGCGTCGGGGGATCGTTGCGGTCGATCGAGACATAGCGGCGCAGCAGCGATTCGGCCCGCCCCGACCGATCGCTGCCGTGGTACTCGAGCGCGCTGGCGAGCGCGAGGCCCTTGTTCCCGAGCGCGACGACGTCGCAGAAATCGAGCAGGTCGCTGAGCCTCTTCGTGATGATTCTCCGCACGCGGCGGCGATATCGGCGGCTGTCATCCGGATAGTCCGCGAACCAGAGAAGGTGCTGGATCGCGCCTGCGCAGATCGCGCCGGGCAGAAAGTTTTCGAGGTCGCGCCGCGACGCGTAACCGCCTTCGACAAGGGCATCGATGTAGGCGTCGAGGACATAGCGCTTTTCCGCCAGGCCTTCGACGCCCTGTCCGGCCGGGGCACCGGTCAGGATCGCGACCGGCGTTGCGCAGCCGTCGAACAAGGCGTGCAGCGACAGACCGGCCGGGCCCACGGTGGCGTCGTCCCAATTGCCCAGAATAATCGCATTGCTCGATGTGAGCGTCGCGTTCTTGAGGCGCAGGTCGCAGTGATTGATGGTCGCGGGTAGGCGTTGCGCCGCGAGTATCTGCTTTTCGATCAACTTCGACCGCTTGCTCAGCGGATCGTGATATCGACGGCTGCGGGTTCTGCCGATGAAGTAGACCGAGCCGACTTTGCCCGTCGATTCGTCGCGCGGCGCGGACGGATCCAGGAATTCGAGCAATCTCGTTACGAGGCGTTCCAGTTCGAGCGCCGGGAAAAGCCCAAGCAGGTCGGGCTGCTGCCGGACTTCCGCCTGGATGCCGGCATAGGCCTGCAACAGGGTCCGTCGCCCGCCGTCACCCGGATCGCGGTCGAGACGACGGCCGCTGTAGTGCCGGACCAGCAGCAGGCCCAGTTCGTCGTCTTTGGAGATGACTTCGGGCAGGTTTTCGGGGAAGCGGCGCGTCAGCGCGGGCGTGGTGGCCGGCGCGTTCGACAGGGCGGGGGGTAGCAGCTTCAAATAGGCGCGTCCGGATTTGCCGCTCAGTTTGTAGGTCATCCCCCAGGGCGCGCGGCTTACGAGTTCACTCGTGTCGAACGGCAGGTGATTCCTGGCCCAGTCCAACGCGTAGGTTTCCGACGTGAATATTCGTTGTTGCATCTCTAGTTACGGAAACACTCGGCGCGCGGTCTCAGAGTCCGCTAATGGACTTGACTTCGAGGTACTCCATGAGACCGTACTCACCGAATTCGCGGCCGTTGCCCGATTGTTTGTAGCCACCGAACGGCGCATCGGAACTGTGGGAGGCGCCGTTGATTTGCACCATGCCGGCCCGCAACAGCCCGGATACGCGCCGGGCGCGCTGTTTGTCTTCCGTAAATAAATACGCGCTGAGCCCGTACGGCGTGTCGTTGGCTATTTCGACGCCTTCGTCCTCGTCGCTGAAAGGCAGGATGCACAGGACAGGGCCGAATATCTCCTCGCGAAAAATGCGCATCTCGCGATCGACGTCAGTGAATATCGTCGGCCGTACGTAGTAACCGCGTTCGAAGCCGAGCGGTTTGCCTGGCCCCCCCGCGATTACCGTCGCACCCTCCGAAATTCCCGAATTGATCAGTTCCTGCACCTTCTCGTATTGATCGATGCTCGCGAGCGGGCCTATGTGCGAACCTTCGTCGGACGGCTTGCCGATGCGTGTTTTCTTCGCGATGTTTTTCGCATACGCGACCACTCTGTCGTAGATCGACGACGCGACGAGCATGCGCGTCGGCGCGTTACAGGATTGGCCTGTGTTGTAAAAGCAGGAAATCACGCATCGCTTGACGGCCGCTTTGACGTCGGCGTCTGCGAAGATCAGGAAAGGCGATTTGCCGCCGAGTTCGAGCGTGACGCGTTTGATCGTATTGGCGGCGGCGATGGACACGGCTTTTCCGGCCCTGGAAGACCCCGTGAACGAGATCATGTCCAATTCGGGATGTCCCGACAGCGCAGCGCCCGCGCCGGCCCCGTCGCCATTAATCAGGTTGAATACTCCCGGGGGAAACCCCGCCTCATCGATCATTTCCGCAAACATCATGGCGGACAGCGGCGCAATTTCGCTGGGCTTCAATACCATGGTACAGCCAGCGGCGAGCGCGGGCAGCACTTTTGCCGTGATCTGGTTCATGGGCCAGTTCCACGGGGTGATGAGCCCGCACACACCGATCGGCTCGTAGGCGATCGTGGTGCCACTGTGTCTGCTCGTTCGTGTCCAGTTGAATCGTCGCAGAGTGCGCATCGTCGTTCTTATGTGCGCACGGCCCGAGGCCGCCTGCGATCGTGTTGCCATCCGGATCGGCGCCCCCATCTCGTTGGAAATGGCCTCCGCCAGCTCGGGCAGGCGTCTTTTGTAAATGCTTCTCAGTGCGCCGATGAGATCCAGCCGGTCGCTGACGTCGGTCGCGGAATACTTCGCAAATGCGTCGCGGGCAGCCGCCGCCGCACGATCCAGGTCTTCGGACGACGCCAGACTTATCCGCGCTATGGCTTTTTCAGTCGCCGGATTGATGACGTCCCGGGTATCGGTGCTGGAGGGTTCGGTCCAGTTGCCGTCAATGTAAAAATTCAGCTTGTCCATGGTGTTTGTTATATCCGGTTTCGAGCCTGAAGTCCCGTAACTACGCCCGCTTTCCGGCGGCGCGCGGCCTTGCGTCAGCCCGAGGCTGCGAGCAGGCATCGTGACGCGTGCAGCCGGCCGAATGAAATCGACACGCGATCTAGGGAGGCTCTGATTAATTCGCGTTGCACACGACGAATGGTAGTCGGGCAAGGTAAGGCGCGAGGAGCGACCTGTACTTCAGGTGCACGAGTGACGCGCAACGCAGCCTTGCCCGACGACCATGCGTCCCACGATAATGTATTGAAAAGATTAGGGTTGCATTCATTCGGCCTGTGGCTTTGTTGCGCTCCTTGCGAGTATCGACATACGCGCGGCACAACGCGCCGCACCACAGGCCGAATCAACGCAACGTGTGCGACGAGAATTAAGACGAGAATTAATCAGAGTCTCGCTGGCGCGACCACCGTGGCATAATGCCGCGCTTCAGCCGCACTCCGTTCGTCAGCATGCCCGACAAGCGTCGCAAGATACTCGTAACCAGCGCCCTGCCATATGCAAATGGCCCCATTCACATGGGCCATCTCGTCGAATACCTGCAGACGGATATCTGGGTGCGGTTCCAGAAGCTGCGTGGACACGACTGCATTTACGTCTGCGCGAGCGATGCGCACGGTACGCCGATCATGCTCAAGGCACGCGATCTCGGCGTGTCGCCCGAGGCGCTGACGGAGAGCTTTTCGCGGGAATTCGTGCGCGATTTCGCCGACTTCGGCGTCGAGTTCGACAATTTTCATTCGACGCATTCGCCGGAAAACGAGGCGCTGACGGTCGAGATGTTCGAGGCCCTGCGGAAAAACGGCGACATCTACACGAAGTCGGTCAGGCAAGCCTACGACGAGAAAGAGGGCATGTTCCTGCCGGACCGCTTCGTGCGCGGCACATGCCCCCGCTGCAAGAGCGCCGATCAGTACGGCGACGCGTGCGAGATCTGCGGCGCGACCTATTCGCCGGGCGATCTCATCGACGCCGTGTCCGTGCTGTCCGGGACGCCGCCTGTCACGCGCAAGTCCGAACACTATTTTTTTCGTCTGAGCCGGTACGCGGAACGCCTGCGGGCCTGGATGAAGGACGCCGCGCTCGACGGCAACGTGCTCGCGAAGCTCGAGGAGTGGTTCGAGGCCGGCCTCAGGGATTGGGACATCTCGCGCGATGCGCCGTATTTCGGCTTTCGCATTCCCGGCACCGAAGACAAGTATTTCTACGTCTGGCTCGACGCACCCGTCGGCTACCCGGCCAGCTTCAGGAACCTCTGCGATCGTCGCAAGGACCTCGACTTCGATGAGTACTGGCGGCCCGGGCACGACACGGAGCTCTACCATTTCATCGGCAAGGACATCATGTATTTTCATACGCTGTTCTGGCCGGCGGTGCTGGCCGGGGCGGGCTTTCGCACGCCGACGAGCGTATTCACACATGGCTTTCTGACGGTCAACGGCAACAAGATGTCGAAGTCCCGCGGCACGCTCATCAGCGCACGCACCTATCTCGACAACCTCGATCCGAGCGTGCTGAGGTACTACTACGCCGCCAAACTCGGACCGACGATCGAAGACATCGATCTGAACCTCGATGACTTCGTCGCGCGCGTCAATTCCGATCTCGTCGGCAAGCTGGTGAACATCGCAAGCCGCTGCGCCGGCTTCATCAACAAGCGCTTCGACGGCCGGCTCGCGCCGACCCTGCCCGATCGCAAGTTGTTCGACGACGTCGCTGCCGCCGCGGAGCGAATCGCGGCTCATTACGAGAAACGCGAATTCTCGAAAGCGATGCGCCTGGTCATGATGCTCGCGGACGAGGCGAATCGTTACATCGACGAGCAGAAGCCCTGGGTCATGATCAAGGACGCCGCCAAAAGCGACGCCGTGCAGGGTGTATGCACGCAGGGCATCAACCTGTTCCGAAGCCTGATGATCTATCTTGCGCCGGTCTTGCCCGTTGTCGCGGCGCACGCGCGGGGCTTCCTCGCGGAACGCGAATGGCACTGGAGCGATGCGTCCCGGCCGTTGCTCGGAACGACGATCAATGCCTACGAGCCGCTCCTGACGCGGGTCGAGGCCCGGCAGGTAGAAGCGATGGTGGACCAATCGAAGCAAGCGCCGACGGAGGCAAAAGACGTGACCGACCTTGTCAGCATCGAGGAATTTACGAAGATCGACCTGCGCATCGCCCGCATCCAGGATGCGCGCGCAGTCGAGGGCGCCGACAAGCTGCTCGCTCTCACGCTCGACCTGGGCGAGGCAACGCGCACGGTCTTCGCCGGTATCAAGGCCGCCTATGCGCCGGATGCGCTGGTCGGCCGGCACGTCGTCGTCGTCGCCAACCTGGCGCCGCGCAAAATGCGCTTCGGAGTTTCCGAAGGGATGGTTCTCGCGGCCGGGCCGGGCGGCGAGGACATTTTCCTGCTGTCGCCCGATGACGGCGCCAGGCCCGGAATGCGCGTCAAGTAACGCGGGACGACGCGCACGCGAGCCTCTACAATACGGGTTCGAATTGCGGGCCTCGGTATGTCAGAAATCATCGTCATCCTGGTTTTCACGGTACTGGTCAATAACTTCGTATTGACGCGTTTCCTCGGCCTGTGCCCGTTCATGGGTGTTTCGAAGAATCTCGAAGCGGCCATGGGCATGTCGCTGGCAACCGCGTTCGTGCTGACGCTGTCCTCGGCATCGGCCTATCTGCTGCATCGCTACGTCCTGGTGCCTCTCGAACTCGAGTACCTGCGAACCGTGAGCTTCATTCTCGTGATCGCCGCAAGCGTGCAATTCACCGAAATCATGGTGCGCCGCCTGAGCCCGCTGCTCGACCAGGTACTCGGTATTTTCATACCTCTGATCGCGACGAATTGCGCCGTGCTCGGCGTTGCGCTGATCAACGTGCAGCAATCCAGCTCGTTCGTGCACTCGGTATTCTTCGGACTCGGCGCCGCGGGCGGGTTTGCGCTCGTACTCGTGATGTTCTCGGCCATACGCGAGCGGCTCAATGCCGCGGATGTTCCGGCGCCGTTCCGGGGTACCGCCATCGCCTTGATGACGGCCGGCATCATGTCGCTCGCATTTCTCGGCTTTGCCGGCATGGCGAGGCCGTAACGCATGCTCACAGCCATCCTGATCGCCGTTCTCACGGTCGCAACGCTGGCGCTCGTCGCCGGACTCGGCCTGAGTTTCGCGTCGCGCCGGCTGCCGCCGGGCGAGGACGACCTCGTGGAGCGAGTCGATGCGCTGCTGCCGCAGACGCAGTGTGCACAGTGCGGCTACGCGGGGTGCAGGCCCTATGCCGCCGCCATCGTGCACGATAATGCCGCGATCAATTTGTGTCCGCCGGGCGGCGACACCACGCTGCGGCAGCTCGCCGACTTGCTCGGGCGCGATGCGGAAAGCCTGTCCGGACCCGTCGCGGCCGCCAAGGCGGTTGCCGTCATCGACGAAGCCCGGTGCATCGGCTGCACGCATTGCCGCAATGCCTGCCCCGTCGACGCCATCGTCGGCGCGCACCAGTTCATGCATACGATCGTGGCGTCCGAGTGCACGGGCTGCGAACTCTGCCTGGCGCCCTGCCCGGTCGACTGCATCAGCCTGCGGCAAGTCGCATGACTGCGCCAACCTATGACCTCGGCAAGCTACACGGCGGATTGCGCCTCGACGCCAACAAGGCGCAATCGACGACGCTGCCGCTGCAGTCCGTGCCGATACCCGAGCACCTCGTCTTGCCGCTGGCACAGCACGTCGGCGACCCGGCGCACCCGATCGTCGGCATCGGCGAGCGCGTTCTCAAGGGCCAGCTTATTGCCGCCAACGAGGGCAGCCTCGGCGCGCCGGTTCATGCGCCGTCCTCGGGCAGGGTCATCGCGATAGAACCGTGGCCGATCTCCCGGCGCCTCGGCGACGTCGCGCCGTGCGTCGTCATCGAAACCGATGGCGAGGATCGATCGATAGAGCGAGCCGAGTCGCCGGTCCATTTCGAAGACCTGACGCCCGAGCATCTCGCCGAGCTCATCCTGCAGGGCGGCATCGTCGGGCTCGGCGGCGCCGTATTCCCGACGGCGCAGAAAATAATACAGGCGAACACCTGCGAGCTCGAATTCCTCATCCTCAACGGCGTCGAGTGCGAGCCTTACATCAGCTGCGACGACATGCTGATGCGCGAACGGGCGCGGCAAGTCGTCGGCGGGGCGCAGATACTGTTGCATACGCTCGGCCTCGACAAGTGTTTCATCGTCGTCGAAAGCGACAAGGACGAGGCCCTGCACACACTCGCGGACGTTCTCGGCGAGGTCGGCGACGCCAGGCTCGTGCTGAAGCAAGTGCCCACGATCTATCCGTCGGGCGGCGAAGACCAGCTCGTACAGCTGGTCACCAACCGCGAGGTGCCGAGCGGCGGTCTGCCGAGCGACGTCGGCTGCCTGGTGCAGAACGTCGGTACCGCGGCCGCCATCCACGACTGGATTATCGACCATGAGCCGCTGATCTCGAGGATTACGACGATCACGGGCGACGGCATCGCGCAGCCGATGAACGTCAGCGTACGCATCGGCACGACGGTGGCCGATGTCGTCAATTTCGCGGGCGGCTATGCCGAGACCGCGAAACATCTGATCATCGGCGGCCCTATGACGGGCAAGTCGGTCTCCACCGACCGTGTACCGGTAGTAAAAGCGACCAACTGCATCCTGATCCTGTCCGAGACCCCGTCGATCGGACCGGAAATGCCCTGTATACGCTGCGGCGACTGTGCCGCGGTCTGCCCTGTGCAGCTCTTGCCGCAACAGCTGTTCTGGTACGCCTGCGCCGACGATGAGAAGAAACTGCGCTCCTACGGATTGACCGACTGCATCGAATGCGGCTGCTGCGACCTGGTCTGCCCCAGCCACATACCGCTGACCGCGGATTTTCGCATCGCCAAGGGGCGCATTCAGGAACTCGCCGATGAGAAGGCGCGCGCCGAGCGTGCGCGGCAGCGCTTCGAATCCCGCACCGAACGTCTGCATCGCGATCAGTTGCAGCGCGACAAGGAGCTCGCGGAACAGAAGGCCAAGGCGAAATCCGCCGGCGCCGCGGCCATCGCCGCGATTCTCAAACGCAAGCGCGACAAGAACAAGGATTGATCGTGGAGTTCGAACGGCGCGAAGCTCCCTTCCTCACGCCTGTCGCCGGGGTGTCGGCGATCATGCTGCACGTCCTGGTCGCACTGATTCCCGCCGCGCTCGCACACGTCTGGTTTTTCGGCCCCGGCTTCATCTTCAACCTTCTGATCGCGGCGTTGTTTTGCGTCGGCGGCGAGGCGGCGATGTTGCGGCTTCGCGGCCGCGATCCCAGAGTCGCGCTGCGCGACTTCAGCGCCCTCGTGACGGCGGCGCTGCTGGCGTTCGCCCTGCCTTCGCTGACGCCCTGGTGGGTCACGGCGACCGGTGCCCTGTTCGGCATCGTGGTCGCGAAGCAGCTCTATGGCGGACTCGGCTTCAACGTCTTCAATCCGGCGATGGCTGGCTATGTCGTTATCCTCGTCGCGTTTCCAATGCATCTGAACCTGTGGATCGCGCCCCGCATGGGGGACATCGACTACCAATACCTGAGCCTTTTCGAATCGCTCAGGTATACGTTCACCGGCGTGCTGCCGGATATGCTGAGCTTCGACGCCGTCAGCCGGGCCACGCCGCTCGATGCGATGAAGTCGGGCCTCAACAATGCCCGCACCGTGGCCGAAATTCACACCTTACCGATCATGGGCGACTTCGGCGGCCGCGGCTGGGAGTGGATCGGCAATTTCATGGCGATAGGCGGTTTCTGGCTGCTGATCAAGAAAGTCATTCGCTGGCATATCCCGGTCGGCGTCGGTGTCGGGCTGCTGGTGCCGGCCACCATCATGTACCTGATAGAACCCGGCACGAACCCGAGTCCGGGCTTCCATCTTTTCGGCGGCGCCGCGATTCTGTGCGCTTTCTTCGTTGCGACCGATCCGGTATCGGCTGCCACCAGCCCGAAGGGCCGGCTGATTTACGGCATCGGTATCGGCTTTCTCATTTACGCCATTCGCACCTGGGGGGCGTACGCCGACGGTGTCGCGTTTTCCATCATCCTCATGAATATGGCGGTTCCGGCGATCGACTACATTACACGCCCGCATATTGTCGGTCATTACGATGAGGATGAGGTGCCGTGAACGGCAGCGTGACGAAAACCGCGCTGACGCTCGCTGCCATTGCCGCGATCTGCACGGCACTGGTCGCGACGACCTACCAGCTCACGAAAACCCGCATCGCGGCGAATGAACAGGCGTGGCTCGAGCAAAGTCTCGAGCCGGCGCTTGCCGGCGTGTTTTTCGACGGCAGCGTTTCGGAATCCAAGCTCGTCATACCCGCACCGCATGGCCTGCCCGGCCGCAGCGACGCGATCGTCTATCGCGTCTATGCCGAGCAGCAACCCGCGGCAGCGCTGTTCGCCGTGACTGCCGCCGACGGTTATTCGGGTCCCATTCGAATCCTGCTCGGCATCGGCTACGACGGCGTCGTCACGGGCGTGCGCATACTGGAACACAGGGAGACCCCGGGCCTCGGCGATCGAATCGTATCGTCGAAAAGCGACTGGGTGTTCCAGTTCGAGGGGCATTCCCTCGGCGATCCGCCGGAAAGCGGCTGGTTCATCGAAGAGGACGGCGGTCAGTTCGATCAGTTGTCGGGAGCCTCGGTTACGCCGCGCGCGGTCATCAAAGCCATTCGCCAGACGCTGCTATACTTCGACGATCATCGCGACGAAATATTTGCGGCGCCCGGCGTCGGCGACAACGCAGAAGGAAACGAGACGTGAGCGGCGAGCGCTTCATCGATAGGCTTCGGCCCGGCCTCTGGCAGGAAAACCCCGGGCTCGTGCAGCTGCTCGGGCTGTGCCCATTGCTCGCCGTCACGTCGACATTCGTCAACGGCCTCGGTCTCGGCATCGCGACGCTCGTCGTGCTTGCCGGCTCGAACACGCTGGTCTCGGCGACGCGGCGCCTCATCCAGCCGGAGATCCGCATCCCGATCTATGTGCTGATCATTGCGAGCCTCGTCACCTGCATCGAGCTGATTTTCAAAGCCTGGTTCCCGGCGCTCGACCGCTCGCTCGGCATATTCATACCGCTCATCGTGACCAACTGCGCGATTGTCGCGCGCGCCGAAATATTCGCGTCGCAAAACGGCGTTGCGGCCAGCCTCGCGGACGGCATCGGCATGGGCGCCGGTTTCACGATCGCGCTCGTTGCAATCGGGTTCTTCCGCGAGCTGATCGGGCAGGGCTCGATCTTCTCGAACCTGGACATGCTCGTCGGCGGGGATTCCATGCCCGGACTCGTGCTTGTCGACGGCGGCTGGATACTCGCGATCTTGCCGCCAGGCGCCTTTTTCGCGCTCGCGCTCGCCGTCGCGGCGAAAGCGGAGATCGACCGCCGCCGCGAACTGGCGCGCCGCGCGACGATGCGCGGCCCCGGGAGGCCCGCAAGCGCGAGTAAATCCGGGTCGTGAACAAAGACAAACGCACGGCGATTTTCAGCCGCTTGCGCGAACTCGATCCCGCTCCCGAGACCGAACTGGTCTACCGATCGCCTTTCGAATTGCTGATCGCGGTCATTCTCTCCGCACAGGCGACGGACGTCAGCGTCAACGAGGCAACGAGCCGCCTGTTCCCGGTTGCAAACACCCCCGCCGACATCCTGGCTCTCGGCGTTGCAGGCCTGACCCCGTATATCCGCACGATCGGCCTCTATAACAGCAAGGCCCGCAACATCATCGCGACCTGCCGCTTGCTGCTCGAGCACCACGGCGGCGCGGTGCCGCGGACGCGCGAGGAACTCGAGCGGCTGCCGGGCGTGGGCCGCAAGACGGCGAACGTGATATTGAACACCGCGTTCGGCGAGCCCACGATCGCCGTCGATACCCATATCTTCCGGGTCGCGAATCGTACCGGCATCGCGCCGGGCAAGAGCCCGCTCGAGGTCGAAAAGCGGCTTCTGCGCCTGACCCCGGAGGAGTTCCGGAAAAACGCTCACCATTGGCTGATTCTGCACGGCCGCTATGTCTGCAAGGCGCGCAAACCCTTGTGCGGCGAATGCCCGATCGTCAGCTGGTGCGAGTACCGCGACAAGGAGCTGCCGTGATCTTCGGCCAGGACCGCGACGAACTTCGCCGGATGTATGTGCGTGCCTGGCAGAAGCGCACCGCGGGCGCGCCGCTGTCCGCGCTCGAGTCGCAGATCGCCGAGGTGATCGAACTGCACCCCGAATATCAGCCGGTCGTCACGATCGGCGACGTCGGCAGGGACTACACGCCCGAAGCGGGCGAGACCAACCCGTATTTGCACATGGGCCTGCACCTCGGCCTGCGCGAGCAGATAGCGACCGACAGGCCGGCAGGCATTCGCGAGATCTACCGCGCCCTTGCGGCCCGGATCGGCGACGCGCACGCGGCCGAACACCGCATGATCGATTGTCTCGCCGAGGCGCTCTGGGACGCGCAGCGCCGCAACGCGGCTCCCGACGAGCGGGGCTACCTCGAGAAATTGCGGCGCCTCGGCGGCCGGGAGTCGTAATAATCGTACAATTCCCTCGGTCTGCTTTGCGAGAAGACCAACGAGCGCGGAGGCCAGGCCTGTATCGACGACAATGGCTACGACGAATCCCGTAATGAAGACACGATGAGCGACTCCGAAAAATCCACTGCCGCGCAATATCCGGTTTACGGTGCCGGGCTGGGCCTGCGCCGGCCCATCGCCGACGAACTCATGAAGCAGCCGCCGGCTGACGTCGATTTCATGGAAGTCGCTCCCGAAAACTGGATTCACGTCGGCGGCGCGCTCGCAAGGAAACTGCGGTTTTTTACCGAGCGTTACCCGTTCGTCGTGCACGGGCTGTCGCTGTCGATCGGCTCGCCGGCTCCCCTCGACGAGCAGCTCGTTCGCGACGTCAGGGAATTCATGGCGCTGCACGGCATTCGCTGTTACTCGGAGCACCTGAGCTACTGCGGGGACAACGGCCACCTCTACGACCTGATGCCGATTCCTTTCACCGAGGAAGCGGTGAACTACGTCGCGCAGCGCGTGCGCCGCGTGCAGGACATCCTCGGCCAGCGCATGGCGCTCGAAAACGTCTCGTATTACGCGCCGACCGACGCGACGATGGACGAAGCGGATTTTACGCTGGCGGTCCTCGAGGAAGCCGACTGCGACCTGATGCTGGACATCAACAATATCGTCGTGAACAGCATCAATCACGATTACGACGCCGGCGCTTTTCTCCCCCGCATGCCGGGCGAGCGGATTCGCTATTTCCACCTTGCGGGGCATTACGTCGAGGCGCCCGATCTGCGCATCGACACGCACGGCGCGGCGGTCGGCGAGCAGGCCTGGGAACTGCTCGGCGAGGCCTACGCGCGGTTCGGCCCGGTGCCGACGCTCCTCGAGCGGGATTTCAACTTCCCGCCGATCGGGGAATTGCTCGATGAAGTGCGGCGGATAAAGGCGCTGCAGGAAAAATCGGCGCAGGCGATTGCCGCCAATGGCTGAGCGGCGCGAATTCCAGGACAAACAGTATGCGTTCGCGGCGCACATCCGCGATCCGGAGCACATGCCGGCGCCGCCGGGCATCGAAGACCGCCGCATGGCGATCTATCGCGAGCTGTTCTTCAACAATCTCCGCAATCTCATGGGCAGCATGTTCCCGGTGCTGCGCAAGCTGCACGCCGAAGATCACTGGAATCGCTTCATTCGGCAGTTCATGCGCGATCACCAGTCGAAGACGCCTTACTTCCTGCAACTTCCCGAAGAATTCCTGAATTTTCTGCAGTTCGAGTACGAGGCGCAGTCCGACGACTACCCGTTCCTGCTCGAACTTGCGCATTACGAGTACATCGAGCTGGCGCTGTCGGTTTCCACGGCGTCGAACGACATGACGGGGGTCGATCCGCGCGGCGACCTGCTCGATCACGTGCCGGTGAAATCCGTGCTCGCCTGGGTGTATGCGTACACCTACCCGGTGCATCGAATTTCACCGCACTTCCTGCCGACGGCGCCCGGCGATCAGCCCGTCTATCTTGCCGTTTACCGTCGCTCCGACGACTCGGTCGGCTTTCTCGAATTGAACTCGATGACGGCGCGCCTCCTGCACGCACTCGAGGAGAATTCCGCGTGCCTGACCGGCAGCGAGCTGCTGCTCGGCATCGCGGCCGACGCGGGCTACGAGGACACAGACGCTTTCCTGCAAAACGGCCGGGCGGCGCTCGAGGAAATGCGCGACATCGAAATTCTCACCGGGACCCGAACAATCAAAAAGAGGAACAGCGAAAATGAATAAACTGCGGGCTCTATGGAACGGCATCACCGGCGTTCTGGATCCGGCGGGCGACTGGCTGGCACTTCTGCCAATCCGCCTGCTACTGGCTTATGAATTCGGCAAAGCGGGACTCATGAAGTTCAACGGCAACAACTGGTTTTCGAACGTGCAGGATAATTTCCCGTTTCCGTTCAACGTGATCCCCGTCGAAATCAGCTGGTTCCTGGCAACCTGGGCCGAGATACTCGGTGCGCTCGGCCTCGTCCTGGGCCTGTTCACGCGCTTCTGGGCGGCAAGCCTCATCATCCTGACGATCGTCGCGATTTTCGGTGTCCACTGGCCCGAGCAATGGGACAGCCTCGCCGAACTCTGGAAGGGCTACTCCGTAACGGACAAGGGATTCGGCAATTATCGCATTCCCCTGCTGTTCCTGGTCATGCTGCTGCCGCTCGTCTTCATGGGTGCCGGTAAACTCAGTCTCGATCGCGTGCTAGCAAAGCACTGGAAGTAGATGGCACTGAAAGTGGATGAGGGGTCCGGGTAGATACCATGGGTGATTATTTCCCGTTCGCGATGCGAGTCCTCGAGTCGCTGACCACGCTGTTCGTATTCCTGCTCGGACTCGGATTGCTGGCCGTAGTGGTCATCTTCGTCATCGACGTCTCGCAGACGAAGCACGCGATCCGGCGCAATTTCCCCGTCATCGGGCGATTTCGTTACCTGTTCGAACGCATGGGCGAGTTTTTTCGCCAATACTTCTTCGCCCTCGATCGCGAAGAGATGCCGTTCAACCGCGCGCAGCGCACCTGGGTGTATCGGGCAGCCAAGGGCGTCGACAGCACCGTGGCGTTCGGCTCGACCCTGAACCTCACGCCGCCGGGAACGGCGATCTTCGTCAATTGTCCTTACCCGATGCAGGACGAGGAGCTGCCGGAAACGCATACGATCCGGGTCGGGTCGCACGCGAGACAGCCGTACGATGCGCCATCGTTTTTCAATGTGTCGGCCATGAGTTACGGCTCTATTTCGAAGCCCGCGGTATTGGCGCTGTCGAAGGGCTCGAAAATGGCCGGCAACTGGCTCAACACCGGGGAAGGCGGCATTTCGAAGTGGCACCTCGCGGGCGGCTGCGACATCGTGTTCCAGATCGGTACCGCGAAGTACGGGGTGCGCGACGAAAACGGCCGCCTCGACGACGCCCGGCTGCACGAGATCGGCGCACTGCCACAGGTGAAAATGATCGAGCTCAAGCTCAGCCAGGGCGCCAAGCCCGGCAAAGGCGGTATATTGCCGGGCGGCAAGGTCACGGAGGAAATCGCCGCGATTCGCGGCATACCCGAGGGCGAGGACTCGATAAGCCCGAACCGGCACCCGGAAATCGACTCCGCCGCCGACCTCCTGGACATGCTGAACCATATCCGCGAGGTATCGGGGCGCCCGGTCGGCTTCAAAGCGGTCATCGGCGCATACGGATGGCTCGACGAGCTGTTCGCGCTGGTGCGCGAACGCGGGCTCGTGACCGCGCCGGACTTCATCACGGTCGACAGCGGCGACGGCGGCACGGGCGCCGCGCCGATGAGCCTGATCGACAATGTCGGGCTGCCGATCAAGGAGAGCCTGCCGCTGGTCGTGGACAAATTGTGTCACTACGGTCTGCGCGAGCGCGTCAAGGTCGTCGCCAGCGGCAAATTGATCAATCCCTCCGATGCAGCCGTTGCGCTCTGCATGGGCGCCGACTTCATCAACTCGGCGCGCGGCTTCATGTTCGCCCTCGGCTGCATCCAGGCCATGCAGTGCAACAAGAACACCTGCCCGACCGGCGTTACAACCCACAACAGGCGTTTGCAGCGCGGCCTCGTTCCCGAGAACAAGGCGCAGCGCGTCGCCAAGTACTCGCAGACGATGCGCAAGGAGATTACGACCATTGCGCACTCCTGCGGAGTTCCCGAACCGAGTCGACTGCAGCGCTTCCATTGCCGCATCGTCAACGACAACGGCCATTCGATTCCTTTGGATGAGCTCTATCCCATTGTAGAATCCGCGTATTAAATCGCCTCACCCGGGGATGCGCCCATGAAAAAACTGCTTGCCATTGCCGCGCTTTGCGGCACGTGGTGCGTCGCTGCCGCAGAGTCCTACCTGTTCGAAAACGTGCGGATCTTCAACGGCGTCGACGATCGCCTGACGCCCGGCTCGGTGCTGGTCGAAAACGGCGTGATCAGCGCGATTTCGGACAAACCATTGGATGCAGGGGACGATGTCACGATCATCGACGGCGGCAATCGGGTTCTGTCTCCCGGGTTCATCGACCTGCACGTGCATCTTTCCATGCACGTTCCGGCAAGCCAGCCGGGCAATCACGGGACCCTGATCGGCGCATACGCCGTCGGCGCCGCGCGGCATTTTCTCGACAACGGCTTCACGACCGTCCGCGACGCGGGCGGCACCCATCCCGACCTGGCGCGCGCGATCAATTCCGGCTCATTGTACGGACCGCGGGTATTTCCCTCGGGCGCGATCGTGTCACAGACCGCGGGCCACGGCGACTGGCGCGATCGCAAGGATCCGCACCCGACGCACATCGGCAGCAGCCCGTACCTGGCGGGCGACAATGCGATACTGGCCGACGGCGTCGACCGCACGCTCGTCGCCGCGCGCGAGAATCTCAAGAATGGCGCCACGCAAATAAAAATCATGGGCGGCGGCGGGGTCATGTCGGAATTCGACCCGATCCATACGTTGCAACCCTCGCCCGCCGAAATCCGCGCCGCGGTACAGGCGGCGAGCGACTGGGGAACCTACGTTCTGGCGCACGCCTACACCAGTGAAGCGATCCGGAGGCTGGTCGAAAACGGTGTGAAGTGCATCGAGCACGGCTTGTTGATCGACGAGGAAACGGCACGACTCGTCGCGAAAAACGGCGTTGCCATCAGCACCCAGATTACGATCTTCAAGGCGCTCGAAACCATGGAGGGGCTGTCCGAGAATAACCGCGAAAAGGCCAGGCTCGTCGCCGCGGGACAGGCGAACCTGATGCGCCTGATCAAGAAGTACGGCATCCTCACGGGCTTTTCGACCGACTTCATCCAGGGCGAGTATCACCGGCTGCCGGAAGAATTCACGAATCGCGGCGAGTATTTCTCGCCCGCCGAAGTACTGCACCAGGCAACCGCACAGAGTGCCGAGATCATACGCATGTCCGGAAAACTCAATCGCCACGGCAATTTCGGCGAAATTCGCGAAGGCTGGGTCGCGGACCTGCTGCTGATCAACGGCGAACCGTTACAGGACCTGTCGATTTTCGCGGACCCGGAGACCGCGCTCGCGCTGATCATGAAAGACGGCCGGATCGTAAAGTCGGCGCTATAGCGGCTCCTGCCGGTCTTCTGCGCCGGTCACATTCACCGACTGTACGAACGGCTTGACGCCGACGGCCCGGAACAGCCGGTCCGGCCGGTACAACGTGTTGCCTTTCACGACCAGCGACGCGCCTCTCACGGCAGCGATATCCTCGAGCGGGTTGCGATCGAGCAGCACGAGATCCGAGTCCTTGCCCGCGGCAATGGAGCCGGTCCGGTCGGCCACGCCGATAACGCGTGCCGAATCCAGTGTGGCGATGCGCAGCACGGCCGCCGCCGGAATCCCGGCTTCGGCGTAGACTTCGAGCTCCCGGTGCAGGGTGAACGCCGGCAGGTGATCGCTGCCCGCGACGAGCTGCACGCCGGCGTCGTACAACGCCTTGAGCATGGCGGCCTGCTTGACCGACGAGCGTCGCCAGGCCTCGGCCATCTCGCCCATCTCCATATCGGGGCTGTGCATCGGGCGCGCTACGCTCGGCGGAAGATGATCGATCACGGCGGCGAAGGTAGGATCCGGTTCTCCCCGTGTGTGAGTGAGCTGGGTTTCGAAGATTGCGGCGGTGGCGTCCACGACGACGTCGTTTTCTTTCAGCAGCTCGATGAAGGCCCGAACCTCGCGGCTGCCGAGATCGAGGTTGCCCGCCTCGTCGCCGTACAGGGTGAACCTGAGCTGCTTGCGCGTATCCTCGCGGTCGCCGGCGAGGAAATTCAGGAACACCATGTTGATGTGCTGGATCTCGTCGTAGCCCGCGCGCACCGCCTGCTCGGCGGACATGAACGCGGGGATGTGGCCGCTGAGGCGCATGCCGTGCGAGTGCGCCCGTTCGGCGATCGGCCGCACCCAACCCGGCTCGACCGAGCTGTAGAGCTTGATCTGCAGGTAGCCGTTATCGGCAAAAAAATCGACGCGTTCGAGCGCTTCATCGAGCGACTCCGCCGCCCAGCCCGACGCATACGGCCCGGCCTTGTCGATGAAGCCGGCGCGGTAGGTATGCGGGCCGATCACGACGCCGGCGTCGATTTTCGCGGTCAGGTCCATGACCTTCTCGTGCACGCCGCCGATGTCGCGAACGCTCGTGATGCCGCCCGCAATGTTCAACACGCCGTCTGACAGGCCGAAATGCCCGTGCATGTCCCATAAGCCGGGTATGAGGAAGCGGCCCGTGCCGTCGATACGCGTGGCGCCAGGATCCTCTATCGGCCGCGGCGAGACCGCGTCGATTTTTCCGGCCGCTATACGCACGAAATGATTTGCGAGCAACGATCCGGTTTCGACGTCGACGACATTGACGTTGTCGAAGATCAATGCGCCATCGATGCGCTCCGAGAGCTGCGCGGACATGCGCTCGACGTAGCGCGCCTGCTCGGCCGACTGCACGGCGCTCAGCGTCGCGAGCGTCTCGGGGCGCCAGCCCTCGGGTATCATCCCGAGGTAACCGTCGCTGTCGATCGCGGCGAGCTGCATGTCCCCGCTAAACCACGCATAGCTCGGCGTAAAGCCCGGCCCCGACACGGCATACAGCGACAATATCTGCGGCGTCCCCGATGCCGGGACCTCGACCTCGGTTAATTTCTCCACGCGGGCGCTGCCCTGCGGAAACAATGGCACTTCGTTGTCGAGGCGAGTGGCCGCAAGCCGGACCAGGGCGCCGAACGAGCCCAGCGCCAGGCTTTCGTTCGGCAGATAAAACGCCATTTCGTCCGTCTGCGCCGAGCCGCTCGCGCCCGCCGTTTGCCACGTCGCGACGCCGTTCGCATAGCGAAACGTCTCGTCGATTGCCGCGCCGAACGGCCCGGTGCCCGAGATCCGCTGCGACGTGACGAAGCCCTCGTCATCGAGTTGCAGTTCCGAATTCAGCGTGTACTCGCGGTTGTTCCAGTGCACGAACGAGCGATCCGTCACGCGGCCGTCGCCCGTCTGTACGATCGTCGTCTGTCCGGCCGGGGTACGGGCTTCCATGTACCAGTCGTATCGGGTCGTCGACCCGACCGGTGCAGGCGCGGTCGAGGCCGGCCCGTCCCCGGACCGGCCGCAGCCCGTTACCAGGGTCACGCAAAACAGCGCGGCGAGCGCCCGGGCGGGAAACAATCGTCGCGCCACGGCTGGGTTTCCCGCGGGCCCGGACATCAGCTCGCCACCGTCACGTCGGTCCGGAGCGAATTTTCGGCCAGCAGGGAATTCGTAATCAGGCACACCTGTTCGGCCCTTTCGAGCAGCCGCGTCGCCTTCTTCACATCCGTGCCCGCGGGCACCGACAGCCTCGCCACCGTGTTGAACGCCGTGAACCGCGTGACGCGGTCCACCTTGTCGAGGACGCCCTCGACCTCGCAGCGGAGGTCGAGCCATTCGAGTTTGCCCGCGCGCGCAATTGCTTTGAACGACAGCACGAAACAGTCCGCGACGGCGGCAACCAGCAGCGATTCCGGCGACCACTTGTCACCGGGACCGCCGAACTCCCGCGGCGCCGCGGACTCGATAGGGTCAGGGCCGTCGCTCGAAAGTGTCACGTGGCCGTCGGCTGCGCTGCGAGCGCTGACGCCGTAGCGATGGGGAAAGTCTTTCATATCTGGTCCTCGTAGTTCGACGGCTCTTCCGTGTTCCGATCCTTACGCCTGCGATCGTCCGCCATAGTCTGCAATCGCCTGCTATTGCCTGCGCCGCTTTTTCCTCGCCTCGACTCGGCCCGCATCTGCGCATATTAATCCATCGTTTCCAGCCATTTTCGAGCTTCTGCCGCCGCTTCGCCGGCGCGGGCGCGGCTTGAGATTTTAGCTTACAATCCGTGCTCCGGCAGCGATCGTTCTCGTCTACGAGGGTCGTTAAACAAGCCAAAAAAACAGACACAACAGATCCGGGAGAAAATCAATGCAAATGAAGCAGCTGTTACTGACCGCAGTCACGCTCTCCGTCTCCGCCCTCGCCTGGGCCGACCTCGAGCCCTGGAAGGATTATGAAGTCAGCGATGCCGTCTGGTCGGTCACGACGGTCAAGGTCGATTCGAACATGGGCGATGCCTATCTCGAAGGGCTTCGGCAAACCTGGGTTCCGGGCAACGAGACCGCGAAGGAACTCGGCCAGATCGAGGACTGGGCCATCTACCGCAGCCAGCTACCCGAAAGCGGCGATTTCAACCTCATGCTCGTCATAAAATTTTCGAAGACCGAAGACCTCGCGCCGAACAAGGCCAGGTACGAGGCATTCATGGAAAAATTCACGAAAAAACTGGCCGATGAAACGACCGAATACGCGCAGAAGAATTACCCGGCCATGCGCGAGATCGTCGGCGAATACTGGGTGCGCGAGATAAGCTTCAAATAAGCCCCGCAATGAAATCACGGCGAAAGCCCCGCGCACGCGGGGCTTTTTCGTTTCCCGGTCGGACATTCGGCGAAAGTTCACCTACGAGGCCGCACGCGGAACCGGCAATCCGGGCTCAATCGGCACTGGCCTTCTTCCGCGGCAGGTAAAGGTCCGTCAGCGTGCCCTCGAATGCCTCCGCGGCGAATGCGACGGTTTCAGAAAGCGTCGGGTGCGGATGGATGGTGAGGCTGACGTCCGCGGCATCCGCTCCCATCTCGATTGCGAGGCCGATCTCGGCGATCAGGTCGCCGGCATTCGGGCCGACGATTCCGCCGCCGAGTATCCGGCCGGTCTTCGGCTCGAACAATAATTTGGTGAAGCCTTCGTCACGCCCGAGCGCGAGCGCCCTGCCGCTCGCCGCCCAGGGAAACTGTGCTTTCTCAAAAGCGACGTCCTGTTGCTTCGCGTCCGTTTCCGTGAGCCCGACCCAGGCGACTTCGGGATCCGTGTACGCCACCGACGGGATGGCCCGCGCGTCGAAATGACTTTTCTCTCCCGCCGCGACCTCGGCGGCCACTTTCGCCTCGTGCGTGGCTTTGTGGGCCAGCATCGGCCCGCCCGCGAGATCGCCGATCGCAAAAATATGCGGCACATTGGTGCGCATTTGTTTGTCCACGGCGATGATGCCGCGACCGTCGACCTCGATGCCGGCTTTGCCGGCATCGAGCCGGTCGCCGTTGGCACGCCGCCCGATCGCAACGAGCACGCGATCGTAGACGTCGGTCGCCGGGGCATTCCTGCCTTCGAACGTCACTTCGATGCCGGGCGGCGTGGCGCGCATGGCCGTCACTTTGGTCGACAACATGATCGATTCATAGCGCTTTTCGACGATTTTCCTGAACGGCCTGAGCAGATCGGCATCGGTACCGGGCATCAGCGCATCGGTCAGTTCGACGACGCTGACCTCGCAGCCGAGCGCGACGTACACGCAGGCCATTTCGAGCCCGATGATGCCGCCGCCGACCACGAGCAGTCGTTTCGGCAGCGGCTCGAGCTCGAGGGCGCCGGTCGAATCGACGATGCGTGGATCCTGCGGCAGCCCCGGCAGCATCGCGGGCTCCGAGCCCGCGGCGATGATGCACTGCTCGAACGCGATCGATTCACCGTTATCGAGCACGAGGCGATTCGCGGTCTCGAACGTCGCGGTCCCGTGTACGACGCGAACCTTGCGCTTTGCCGCGAGCTGCGACAAGCCGCCGACGAGTCGCTTGACGACCGCGTCCTTCCAGTCGCGCAGCTTCGCGGCGTCGATCGACGGTTCGCCGAAAACCACGCCGTGCGCCGCCATGTCGCGCGCATCGTCGATGACCTTGGCGGCGTGCAACAGCGCTTTCGACGGTATGCAGCCGACGTTGAGGCAGACGCCGCCGAGCACGGGCCAGCGCTCGACGAGTATGACGTCCATGCCGAGGTCGGCTGCGCGAAACGCCGCCGTATATCCGCCCGGGCCGGCGCCGATGACGACGAGCGCGGCCGTGTGGGTCGCATTGCCGGCGGCGCCACGACCCGTTGCCGCGCCGCTCGCAGGAGACGACTTCGGCGCCGGCGCGGCAGCTTCGCCGCTCCCGGCGGACGCCGCGTCCGATGCCACAACCGTCGGCTCATGTAGTGACTCATTCGTTGCTTCGTTCGGTGCCTCGGTCGTTTCCTCAACCGTTGCCTCGAGCGTGGCGACCGCATCCCCCGAATTGACGGTGTCGCCGACCTTCACGTCGACCGATGCGATGACGCCGGCGGCGGACGCCGGCACGTCCATGGCCGCTTTGTCGGTTTCGAGCGTGATCAGCGGGTCCTCGACCTCGACCCGATCGCCGGGCGACACGAGCACTTCGATGACTGCAACGTCCGCAAAATCGCCGAGTTCCGGAACTCTGAGCCGCGTCCTTTCAGCCACTACGGAATCGCCTGCAACAGCGCCTCGACATCGCCGAGCGCCGCGCCGAGAAACGTCGTAAACCGGACCGCGAGCGCGCCGTCGACGACGCGATGGTCGTATGACAGCGACAGCGGCAGCATCAGGCGCGGCTCGAATTTCTCGCCGTCCCATACCGGCTGCATCGTCGAGCGCGATACGCCGAGAATCGCGACCTCGGGCGCATTGACGATGGGCGTGAAGGCCGTGCCGCCGATGCCGCCGAGGCTGGACACCGTGAACGATGCGCCCTGCAGATCCTGCGCCTTGAGCTTGCCCTCGCGAGCTGCCGTCGACAGCTTCTTGAGTTCCGCCGCGAGTTCGTAGACGTCTTTCTGGTCCGCATCGCGGATGACGGGGACCATGAGCCCCTGCTCCGTGTCCGCCGCAAATCCGATATGATGATAATGTTTCCTGACGAGGCTCGAACCGTCCTGTGACAACGAGCTGTTGACCGTCGGGAATTCGCGCAGCGCGGACACGCAGGCGCGGATGATGAACGCGAGCGGCGTCAGCGATATGCCGCGTTCCTTCGCGGGGCCCTTGAGCTCCTGCCGCCGCGCCTCGAGCTCCGTGATGTCGGCGAGGTCGTGCTGCGTCACGTGCGGCAGATTGATCCAGCTCGCCTGCAGGCGCGGGCCGGAGATTTTTTGAATCCGGGTCAGCGGCAGGGTCTCGACCTTGCCGAACTTCGCGAAGTCGACCGACGGCGTCTTCGGCAAGCCGGCACCCGGAGCGCCCGTGGCACCCGGCGCGAACTCTCCCGTCAGGGCGGCCTTGACGAACGCCTTGACGTCGTCGTGCAAGACACGATCCTTGAGTCCGCTACCCTTGACCTTCGCGAGATCGACACCGAGCTCGCGCGCGAGTTTGCGCACCGATGGACTCGCATGAGCGCGTGCGAATCCCGCCTCATTGATGGCGGCCGGTTCGCGCTGCACGGCTGCGGCGGCGGGCGCGGCGGCCGGGGTTTGCGGCACCGGCGCCGCCCCGCTCGGTGCCGGCTTTTTGGCGGCGGGTTTTGCGGGCTGCGCGTCACCCTCACGGTCTTTGCTTTCGCGAGCGGCGCCACCGGCAACCTCGACAATCGCGATCGGACTGCCTGCGGACACTTTGTCGCCGACCGCGACCTGCAGTTCGACGATCGTGCCTGCAGCGGTCGCAGGGACGTCCATCGCGGCCTTGTCCGTTTCGAGCGTGATCAGGGGATCCTCGAGGGCAATGCTGTCGCCGGCCGCGACATGCACCTCGATGACCTCGACGTCGGTAAAGTCGCCGATGTCCGGCACCACGAGCGTTTGCCTGTCCGCGCGCTGCGGCGCCTGCACGGCCGGCAGTGCGGTGACCGTGTTGCCTTGCGCGGACTCGTCGGCCGCGGGCGCGACGGCCTCGCCCTCTGCATCGGCGGCGCCCTCGTCAGCGCTTCGGCCGGCAGCCGCGTCAACCGACATTTTTCCGATCACGGTGCCGCTGGAGACCGTGTCGCCGACACCGACCGTGAGCGCTTCGATGACTCCGCTCTCGGGTGCCGGCACGTCCATCGCCGCCTTGTCGGTCTCGAGCGTGATGAGCCCGTCCTCCTGCTCGACGCTGTCACCCGCGGAAACGAGGATCTCGATGACTTCCACGTCGGCGAAGTCTCCGAGGTCGGGGACCACGATGTCGATACTTTTCGGCACGCGTTGCTCCCCTGCGCCCTACAGCGTCACAGGATCCGGTTTATCCGGATCGATGCCGTATTTCTCGATCGCCATCTGCACCGTTTTCTGGTCGAGCACGTTGTCGTCCGCGAGTGCCTTCAATGCCGTGACCGCGACATAGCGCTTGTCGACCTCGAAGTGCTGGCGCAGCGCTTCGCGCGAATCGCTGCGGCCATAGCCGTCGGTGCCCAGCGACACGAACGTGCCCGGGATCCAGCGCTGAATCTGGTCGGGCACGATCTTCATGTAGTCGGTGGCCGCGATGTACGGACCGGGCCGCTCGGCCAGGCAGGATTCGATGTAGCACTTCTTCGGCGCCTCGTCGGGATGCAGCTGGTTCCAGCGCTCGACTTCGAGCGCATCGCGGCGCAATTCATTGAAGCTCGTTACGGACCAGACATCCGACGGAATATTGAAGTCCTCCTCGAGCAACTCGCCCGCCGCGATCACTTCGCGCAGAATCGTACCCGAGCCCATGAGCTGCACGCGCACTTTGCCGCGACCGCCGACCTGCAGCAGGTACATCCCTTTCAGGATGCCGGGTTCGACGCCGGCCGGCATCGGCGGGTGCACGTAATTTTCGTTCATGCAGGTGATGTAATAGAAGACATTTTCCTGCTCACCCATCATCCTGCGCAGGCCGTCCTGGATGATGACGGCGAGTTCGTAGGCATACGTCGGGTCGTAGGACACGCAGTTGGGGACGGTCGAAGCCGCGACGAGGCTGTGTCCATCCTGGTGTTGCAGACCCTCGCCGGCAAGCGTCGTGCGGCCGGCCGTGCCGCCCATCAAAAAGCCGCGTGCCTGCTGGTCGCCGCCCGCCCAGATGAAGTCGCCGATACGCTGGAAGCCGAACATCGAGTAATAGATGTAGAACGGCACCATCTGCACGTTGTGATTGGAGTAAGCCGTGCCGGCCGCCGCCCACGAGCAGTAGGCGCCGGCCTCGTTGATGCCCTCCTCGAGAATCTGGCCTTTCTTGTCCTCGCGGTAATACATGAGCTCGGAGGCGTCGACGGGTTCGTAAAGCTGCCCCTTCGACGCATAGATCCCGATCTGTCGGAACATGCCCTCCATGCCGAAGGTACGCGCCTCGTCCGGAACGATGGGCACGACGTGCTTGCCGATCTGCTTGTCGCGCGTCAGTGCCGTCAACATGCGCACGAATGCCATGGTCGTCGACGCTTCGCGCTCGCCGGTGCCGTCGAGTTGCGTTTTGAAGCTCTCGAGTGGCGGCACCGGCAATGCCGCGGCGCTCGTTCGGCGCTCCGGCAGATAGCCGCCGAGTGCACGGCGCCGTTCCTGCAAATACTGCAGCTCCTCGCTGTTTTCAGCAGGCTTGTAGAAGGGCACGTCTTCGAGTTGCTCATCGGTCAGCGGTATGTTGAAGCGGTCCCTGAACAGCCGCACGGATTCCATGTCCATTTTCTTTTGCTGGTGCGCCGTGTTCTGTCCCTCGCCGGCACGCCCCATGCCGTATCCCTTCACGGTCTTTGCGAGAATGATGGTCGGCTGGCCGCTGTGCCGCATCGCCGCGTCATAGGCCGCGTACACTTTGCGCGCGTCGTGACCACCGCGATTCAGTCGCCACACCTCGGCGTCGGACATGTTCGCGACGAGTGCGGCGGTCTCCGGGTACTTGCCGAAAAATTTCTCACGAACGTAGGCGCCGTCGTTCGCCTTGTACGCCTGGAATTCGCCGTCGACGGTTTCTTCCATCATTTTCTGCAACAGGCCGCTCGTGTCTTTCTGGAACAACGGGTCCCAGCGCGATCCCCAGATCAGCTTGACGACGTTCCAGCCCGCACCGCTGAACGCCGCCTCGAGTTCCTGGATGATCTTGCCGTTGCCACGTACCGGGCCGTCGAGTCGCTGCAAGTTGCAGTTGACGACGAAGACGAGATTGTCGAGT
>JBFISV010000001.1:0-35446 GCA_041608415.1 Woeseiaceae bacterium | reverse complement strand
CGCCGAACAGAATGCGCCGCTCGAGAAGCGTCTGCGGCAGGCGCAGAAAGAAGGGCTCATCGACAGCAGTTACCTGGGCCAGCAAATCGACCAGGCCGAACGTGCGGAAATTGTCAATGCGACGGAGGCGCGTGCGTTGCGCGAGTTCCACGACAAGGTGACGGCGTTGCTCGCCGTCGATGACTTTGCGCCATCCGAGCTCGGCAGGAAGAGCGCCGACCGGCCGGAGTCGGGGTCCGCGAAAAAGGCGGCCAAGCGCAAAGCCGCGCCGCGCAGCCGATCCTCGGCTGCGAAACAGGTTCGCAAGAAGGCGACGGCACGAAAGACGACGGCCGACTGACGCAGGGCCCCATGACCCGGATACCAGGGGATGCGCCGCCCGCCTGCCTGAATTGCGGAGCACCCCTCGCAGGACAGTACTGCGGGCAGTGCGGCCAGCGCGCGTCGAGCCGTCTCATCAGCCTTTTCGAACTGCTCCGCGACGCGTTCGGCGATTTGTTCGAACTCGACTCGCGTCTCTGGCGAACGCTCGTGCCCCTGCTCGTGCGGCCCGGCCGGCTGACGCGCGAATACCTGCAGGGCCGCCGGGCGCGCTACATGCCGCCGTTTCGCATGTACCTGGTGTTGAGCCTGATTTTTTTCGTCGTCGCATTCTTCGACCCCCGGACCCAGTTTGCCATCCTTTACGAGCCGAACGAGCCGGTCGAGCCCGCCGATCCCGCGCTCGCCGAAGAACGGCGCGCGCAAATAAAGGCGCAAACCCGCGAAATTCTCGACGAACTCGTGCGCGAAGGCGTCGTCGACGAGCGTGCGCTGCAGCGCGCGGGGGTGCTCGCGGACGAACCGCCGGCTAGCGTCGCGACGGGCGCAACAGGCGAGACCGGCGAGACCGGCGCCGACGAAAAGCGCAGCTACGGCCTCAAGGTCACGATGGACGACGACGGGACGGACTGCGGCTTCGGGGAGGGCTCGCTCGAGTTTGCGCCGGAGTTCTTAAAGCGTCGATTCTCGGCGCAACGCCTCGAGCAGGTCTGCGAGCGTGTCAGGGAGGTCGGGGCCGGCGGCGTCTTCTCGGCCGTGCTCGACAACGTACCTGCCGCGCTCATCGTCCTGCTGCCGCTCATGGCGTTCGTCTTGAAGCTCCTGTATCCGCTGTCGCGCCGCTACTACGTCGAGCACCTGCTGTTTTTCGTACATTTCCACGCCTTCCTTTTCCTGTTGCTCACGCTGCAGATCCTGTGGGCGCGACTGAACCGGCTCACGGGCATGCCGGAGGCGGTCGGCGTATTGCCCGTGGTCGCAATGTCGTTTTACATCCCCGTCTATTTGTTCAAGTCGATGCGCCAGGTATACGGGCAGCATTGGCTCACGGCCTTGCTCAAGTTTTTCGCGCTGTCGACGACGTACGCCGGCGGTTTTACGCTCGTGATGTTCGGCGCCGTGCTTATTGCGGTATTCTCCGTTTGACGTACGCCGCCGAGACGGCGACGAGCATGTGCGGCGAGGCAGGAACGCGCCCGGGCCGCTCAGGGAGCAACCATGTCCAGACGATTTTTTGCAACGGCACTCCTGTCGACGTTCCTGGCGCTCGCGGCCTGCGGTTCGGACCCTGCCGACGAGCCGGCCGGCGGCCCCGGCGATGCGGCGCAGCCGAGGGCAACGGGGATTGCGCGCAGCCCGGCCCCCGCGGGCGCGCGCGTGTTTTTCGAAAGCCCGGCGGACGGCGCTACGGTGCGAAGCCCGTTCGTCGTCGAATTCGGCGTTTCCGGCATCGCGCTCGCCAAAGCGGGGGACGACCGGCCATCGTCGGGGCACCACCACCTGATCATCGACGCGCCTCTGCCCGACCCGGGATTGCCGATTCCGGCCGATGAGCGCTACCGGCATTTCGGTGACGCGAGCACCCGGACCGAGCTGACGCTCGCGCCGGGTACGCACACGTTGCAACTTTTGCTGGGGGACCACCGGCACGTGCCGCACGACCCCCCGGTGACGTCCGAGCCCATCACGATCACGGTCGAATGACACCTCCGGGCCGGCGGGCGCTGCCCGCGGGTCGCAATAATTAGTTGAGCAGCCTGCCCGGGACCACTAAAATCGCCGGGCTAATCGTGACCTGTCCATGAAGCGACGCGTGCAAATGAAACCTATCGGCATCAGCGGCCTCGCCGCTTACATTCCACCGTACCGCGTATGGCTCGAGGACTGGTGCGACTGGACGAATAACCAGTGGCCCAAGATCCGCGAAGTCGTCGGGCGCAGTTTCCGCGTCCGCGGCCCGGACCAGAGCGTCTATACCATGGCCGCGACGGCCGTCATGCGACTCATCGACCAGTACGACATCGACCCGACGCGCGTTAAATTCCTGGGCCTGGGCACCGAATCGAGTACCGATAACTCGGCCGGCGCGATTATCGTCAAGGGAATGGTCGACCACGCGCTCGAGGCGCGGGGCAAGCCGCCTATCGCGCGCAGCTGCGAGGTTCCCGAGTTCAAGCACGCCTGCCTCGGCGGCGTTTACGGCATGAAGGGCGCGATCCGGCATCTGGCTCTCGACGGGGCCGGCAACCAGGCGATCGTCGTTTGCGCCGACATCGCGGAGTATGCACGGGGCTCGAGCGGTGAGCCGACCCAGGGCGCGGGCGCGGTAGCGATGCTGCTCGAGGAAGATCCCGCACTCGCGATCGTCGACCTGGTCGGCTCCGGATCCGCATCCGACTATCGCATCATGGATTTTCGCAAGCCCATGTCACGCTTCTGCGGCCAGGACCGCTCGGAGACGCACCAGGTGCAGGACTTCCCGGTCTTCAACGGCAAGTACTCCACGACCTGTTACATCGACGAGACGTTGCACGCCCTCAACGACATGTACGAGAAGCGCAAACTGAACGCCATCGATTACCTGCGCTCGCTCGAGACCGTTTTCATGCATCGGCCGTACCGCCGCATGCCCGAAACCGGGCTGGCTGTCTCCTACCTGTTTGCCCTGTCGAGCGGCGACGCCGAAGACCGCGCGGAACTCGCGTCGTACTGTTATGACGCGGGCGTCGACCCTCATGCCGTAACCGCCGAAATGCTCGGCCGCCCCGCAGTGGCGGCGCTTGCCAATCCCGAGCAGCTCAACTACGAGGCCTACCCGCTCACGATGGCGGCGTTACGTGCGTTTCGCGCCTCGCGACGCTACCGGCGCGAAATCCTGGACAAGCTCGCGATCGGCAGCGACACGATGCTCGACCTCGGCAACCTTTATACGGCGGCATTGCCGGCGTGGCTGGCCGCGGGCTTCGAACAGGGGCTCGACGAGGGTTCGCTCGCCGCCGGCGAAGAAGTACTCACGCTCGGCTACGGCAGCGGCGACGCGGCCGAGGTAATCCCGTTTTTCATCGCCGACGGCTGGCGCGAGGCGACCGCCCGGATCGGTTTCGGCAGCGCGATGCAACTGGCCGTCGATCTCGATTACGAACAGTACGTCGCGCTGCACGACGGTCGCTCCGTGTCCGGACTCGACTACCTGCCGAAAAACGAGTTCCTGATCGACCGTGTCGGCGGCAGCGACGAGCGCTATTTCAGCGACGTCGGTATCGAGTACTACCGCTTCATCGCATAACGGGACAGTAGTTCGGCGTGCTGCTCGTTGAGCGCGCGCCACTCCATCCGCAGCCATGGCGTGAAGCGGCCAGGGCCGGTTTCGAGTTCCGCATCGAGGTCGTCCACGGGGAGAAATCGAACCTGTGCGATCTCGTGTTCGTTGGGCCGGACATCGCCGCAGACCCGCCCCAGGTAGACATAACAAAGCTCATTCTCGGAACCGGCCTCGCCGAAGCCCGCCCGGTAAGTGAACTTGTAGACGAACTCGAGTTCCGCCACGACGTTCAGTTCGTCCTGCAGACGTCGCGCCGTGGCAATCCGCATCGATTCCCCGCGGCGTGGATGACTGCAACAGCTGTTCGACCAGTACCCCGGCCAGAGGCGCTTCGTTGCCGCGCGCTGCTGCAGCAGCACGGCGCCGCGATCGTCGAACAGGAACACCGAAAACGCGCGGTGCAACCGGCCGGCGCCGTCGTGACAGGCCGCCTTCGAAAGGTAGCCGGTTTCATTGTCGTGTTCGTCGACGAGGATCAGCTCCTCGGCCTCCGACGAGACGATGCGGTGCGCGTCATTCGTCATCATCGGGTTCCCGGGGGCTCGCAAGCGCAATTGTGCGGAAACCGGCCGCGTGCAGAGCCTCGCGAACGGCGCCGACCCGACCGGGGCACAGCGCAACGATCGATCCGCCGCCGCCCGCGCCCGTCAGTTTCGCGCCGAGTGCGCCGGCGCTGCGCGCAATGGCGACCATGCGCTCGAGTTCGGGCGTGGACACCTCGAGCGCGTTCAACAGTCCGTGGCCGATATTCAGCAGCCGGCCGAGCCCCGCGTAGTCTGCCGCTACCAATGCGTCGGCGGCCGCGAGCGTCAGCTCGTCGATGCGGTCGAACAGCGCCTCGTAGCGAACGGTCTCGGCCTCGCGGCGGGCGCGAACGCCGGCCACCTGTTCGAACGTCGAGCCCGGGCTCGTACTGCACGCAACGACGAGCGGAGGCGGCTCCGTGAGTTCGAGCACCTTCCCGGCCAGCGATTCGCCGGCCCGGAACAGCATCGGTGCCGCATAGGTTGCAACCGTATTGTCGACGCCGGAAGGTGTGCCGTGCGCGAGCTTTTCGCATTCGAACGCGATTGCGTTGACGCGTTCGTCCCCCGCCGCAACGCCGAACGCGCGACCGAGCGCGCGGGTGATTGCGACCGCGAACGCAGCCGAAGAACCGAGGCCCATTGCGCGCGGCAGGCATGGCGTCACCTGCAGCGCGAAATGCCTGTCGGCGATGCCGAGTTCCCCGGCAATCAGCAAGATGGCGTCGCCGATGTCGGTGCCGCGTCGAATCTCATCGTGCACGCCCCAGGCGGCAATCGTGACCGTCGATACGGGGCTTTGCGCTGCGCTCGCAATGACCGCGCGCTCGATCGGCAGCGCAAGCGCGTGCCTGCCGTAAACCGCCGCGTGCTCACCCAGCAGGATGACCTTGCCGGCGGCGGATGCACCCTCTGCGGGCTCTGCCGCAGCCTGGATCTCTGCGAGTATTTCCCGCGCTTTCCATTCCTTGACCTCGCCGCTCGCAACGAGTTCTGCGACCACTTCGTCGAACAGCCCGGCCGGGGCTCCGCTCGCGGCGACGACACTGCGTGCATGCAGGCGCATATGCCCCTGCTGTATGCCGGTCGTCACGAGTGCGCGCAATGCGGCGAAATTCTGCGCGAGCCCGGTTGCCGCCATGAGCTCGGCGAGTTCACGCGCCGACCGTGCGCCGCTGATCGCGAGTCCGATGGCCGCTGCGGGATTGGCCTCGAGCGTGCCGCCGACAATGCCGACCTTGAGCGGTAATTCGATTTTTCCGCAGAGATCGCCCGAGCCGTTCACCGACCAGCGCGTGAGCGGCTTATAGCGTCCGTCGGCCGCCGCATACGCGTGCGCACCGGCCTCCAGGGCACGCCAGTCGTTGCCCGTCGCGATCGCGAGCGCGTCGATACCATTCATGATGCCCTTGTTGTGCGTCGCCGCCCGGTACGGATCGACCGAGGCGATCTCGTTCGCCAGCACGATCGCGTCCCGTGCCCGTCTCGCAGCCCTGTCGTCGACGCCGAGATCGGCACACCGGTAGCGAACCCGCGCCGAAACCAGCGAGCGGTCGGTGAGGTTCGAGAGGATGCACATCACGACGCGGGCTTCGCACAGCCGCGCAAGCTCCGGCGCAAGCGCCTCGCAGATCGTGTTGACCAGATTCGCGCCCATCGCGTCGCAGGTATCGACGAGCAGGTGTATTGCCAGCGCACGGCCGCCGTCTTCGAGGTCGAGCGAGCGCGCCTCGATGTCGCGCACGCCGCCGCCGCGGCGTGCGAGCCGCGGGTGAACCGCGTTCGCCGTTTCAAGCAGCGACGTCTTGGCGGACGCGATCGCCTCGATCGCGGCGTCCGGGTCGCCGAGCCCCGCCAGGTGGACCTGCCCGATTGCGAGGGATTCGTCGCAACGCGCCTCGAAGCCGCCGGAAGCGCGCGCGAGCAGTGCCGATGCGCTGAGCGCGGCGACGATCGAGGGCTCCTCGACGACCAGCGGCACCAGGCGGTCGCAGTCATTGACGAGAAAATTCGGGGCGACGGCCAGCGGCAGGCCGAAATTCGCGATGACGTTCTCGATCATCTTGTCGGCCGCGCCCACCGACAGCAGGTGCCCTCCGTCCCTGAGCATGCGGGCGTCCTCGCGCGACAGCCAGCCGCGTCGCTCGAGTTCATCGACGCGCGCGTCGCTCGTGAGCCGGTAGAATCCGGCGAGTCGCGAGTCGCTCATACGCCGGTAACCCGCACGCCCGCGGTCTCCATCGTCATGTCGAGCGGGCGAAAGCCGAGGCACGCGGCCGTGGCGCAGAATGCCCTGACAGCCCCTTCTTCGAGGCCGAAAACGATGCCGATGTCGCCGCCGCCGGCGCCGCAGGGTTTGTAGACGAGATCGGATGTTTGTGTTGCGCGCAGAAGAGCATCGTGACCAGCATCGAATATGCCGAGACCATGGTCAACATCGAACGACCGCAGAGCGTGCAAATAGTCACGATACTCGCCGAGGAGCCTTGCCGCATCGCCGCCGGCCCAGGCCGCCGCGACGCGCGCCGCGGCCGCGCCGAGCGCGCTGCGGCTGGCTGCCTTCGGGGCCGCCTCCAGGCGCGCGAGCTTCTGCGCGGTGTTCGCGGGCTCGCCGCTCCACAGCAGCGCGAAGCACAGATCCCGGGGCCAGGTCAGACGGCGCGGGCTCTCGTCGATGATGTACTCGATGAGGCCGCCGAAGACGCTGGTCGCGACATCGACACCGCTGCCCGTGTCCCGTTGAAACTCGCGATGCGCCCGCCGCGCGACGGCGAACAGTTCTTCCTCCGCAGTGCCGCTCGGCGCGAATGCCGCCGCGAGCGCCGCGGCCAGGGCCGCGCTCGAGCCGATGCCGAATTTCCTGCCGGACGCCGGATCCGCGAACGCCCGCGTATCGAGAACCGCGGCGCCCTCCCAGGGTGCAAGCGACCATGCCGTTTGCACGGCGTCGAACAGGCGCGTATCCGTCTTCCCGCGGAGCCCGAGCGAGGAAATCGCCGCCGTGGCGGCCGCATCGAGAGTCACGACGGCGCGCCGGTTCACGGCCATCGAGACGGCGGGAGCGCCGTCGAGAACGGCGTATTCGCCCGACAACACGACCTTGCCCGGCGCGCTGCTTCGCAGCCGTTTCATCGCCGCGCCGTCAGGCGCGCGCCACCGCCGAGGCCGCTCGTCAACACTGCAGCGACTCCCGGGATCGATTCGAACGCCGCGCGCACGCGAGGCGCGTCGGCGCCCGGGCACACGGCCTTGACCTGTGGCCCGGCGTCGATCGTGAAGAATGCGCCGACACCGCTGGATCGCAGTTCGCGAACGGCGTGCATGCACGCAAGCGTCGCGGCGTTCCAGTACACGATGGGTGGCCGCGACGACCACATGACGGAGTGCATCTTGAGGCAGTTGTGCTCGGCAACGACGCCGAGCGCCTCTAAGTCGCGGGCGAGAATGGCCGCACGCGCCGTCGCGAGGTCACGCGGCTGATCGTCGATCCAGCGGCCGTAGAAGGGCGACGTCCTGCGGCTGATTTCCATGGCATCGCCGGAGCCGACAGGCTTCGCACCCGTGTCGGTCACGGCGACGACGACGGCCAGCGGCCACGCTTCGGCTGCGAGCAGGGTCGCCACCTCGATGCCGTCGCCGTTCAAGCCGAGCTCCACGAAGCCGCCGTACAGCGAGCGCGCCGCGGATCCCGACGCGCGGCCCGCGAGGCGCGCCAGTTCGTCCGTCGGCCGTTGCCCCCCGGCCGCGCCCGATGCAGCGACAACCAGCGCCGCGAATGCCGATGCCGACGATGCGAGTCCGGCTGCAACCGGAAAATTAGAGTGGCTCTCGACGCGCGCGGCGGCTCGCCCCGATCCCGCCACGGTGTCGAGACAGCGGCTGACGCGCGGCAGCATCGCGGCCTCTTCGTCGCCGTTCAGCGTGAGCCGGTCCGCTGCGAGTGCGGCATCGAATTTCACGTCCATGTCGGTATAGAGGTCGGCGAGCGTGATCGATATCGAACCGACGGCCGGCAAATTCAGCGCACGGTCGCGCTTGCCCCAATACTTGATGAGGGCAATGTTCGGCTGCGCCCTGGCAATCGCCTGCATCCACTACTGACCGTGTATTCGAAAGGACGCGAATTATAGCCCAGACCGTGCGCGGCGCCGCGCGCCCCGGAGCCAGCCTGTCGTCGTCCGCGCCCGTGCGCCGCGCGGCAAATCGTGTAGGCTTATGGCCCTTGTCGAAGCCCCGGGGAACGCTTTGTACGCGCAGTTTCGCGACCGCCTGGACCATTACCTCGAGCGAGTCACCCGAAAACTCGATGCATCGCTGCCGAGCGCGGAGGAGCAGCCCGAGCGCCTGCACGAGGCGATGCGTTACGCGGTCTTCAACGGTGGCAAGCGCGTTCGGCCCATGCTCGTCTACGCGGCCGGCGAATGCGTCGGCATTGCCGAAGACCTGCTCGATGCGCCGGCCGCATCGATCGAACTCATACACGCGTTCTCGCTGGTGCACGACGACCTGCCCGCGATGGACGACGACGACCTGCGGCGCGGCAAACCGACCGTGCACGTCGCCTTCGACGAGGCGACGGCGATTCTCGCCGCCGACGCACTGCAGCCGCTTGCGTTTTCGGTGCTCGCCGACTGCGAGCCCGTGGCCGCTGACATCCGCACGAAGCTGGTGCGGCTGATTGCAGACGCCTGCGGCTCGATCGGCATGACCGGCGGCCAGTCCATCGACCTGTCTGCGGAAGGCCGCTCGCTGAGCGCCGCCGAGGTCGAGCACATGTACGCGCTCAAGACCGGCGCGTTGATCCATGCAGCGGTGATGTCGGCCTGCCTGCTCGATCCCGATCTGCCGGCGAGTCATTCGCGCGCGCTCGATGCCTTCTCGCGCAAGGTCGGCGTCGCCTTCCAGATTCGCGACGACCTGCTGGACATCCAGGGCGAGACCGCGATTATCGGCAAGCCGCGAGGCTCGGATCTCGGCCTGCGCAAGGCGACCTACCCCTTGCTTTTCGGCGAGCGCGCGTCGATCGCGCGATGTGAGGAACTCGTGGCCGGCGCAGAAGCGGAACTCGGCGTCGTCGGGCCGGCGGCCGAGCCGCTGCGCTGCGTTGCGCGCTACATCGTCGAGCGCAGCCACTGATCGCCGTGACTACGCGCTCGATACTGCACGTCGACATGGATGCGTTTTACGCGTCGATCGAGCAGCGCGACGATCCGGACCTCCGCGGCAAACCGCTCGTGGTCGGGGGCGGTGAGAATCGCGGCGTCGTTGCGGCGGCCAGTTATGAATCGCGTAAGTTCGGCATTCGCTCGGCAATGCCGATGGCCGAGGCGCGGCGGCGTTGCCGCTCACTCGTCTGCGTGCCGCCGCGCATGTCGCATTACAGGTCGGTGTCGCGCGAGATATTCGACGTGTTTCGCGAATTCACGCCGCTGGTCGAGGGATTGTCCCTCGACGAAGCGTTCCTCGACGTGACGGCAAGCCTGAAACTCTTCGGCGATGCACGGGACATCGCCGCCGCCGTCAAGAAACGCGTCAACGAGGCGACTGAACTGACGGCTTCCGTCGGTGTCGCCTACAACAAACTCACGGCCAAGATCGCATCGGACATGGACAAGCCGGACGGCCTCGTCGTGCTGACGCCGGACAACTGCAGGCAAAAACTGGACCCGCTGCCGGTGGACGTCATCCCCGGGATCGGGCCGGAAACGCTCGCGAAACTGCGGGCGATCGGCATTTACACGGTGCGCGACCTGCGCCGCGCGCGGCTGTCCGCGATCGAACCGGTATTCGGCCGCTACAGTTCGAAAACCCGCGACCGGGCCTGCGGTATCGACGATCGCCCGGTCGTCGCCTCGCGCGAGGAAAAATCGATCAGCGCCGAGGAAACCTTCGACCAGGACCTTTACGAACAGCGCGACATGGAGCGCGAGCTGCTCAGCCTTTGCGAACGCACCTGCACTCGCCTGCGCAGGGCGAAACTCGAGGCCGGGACCGTGCAAATCAAGATCCGGCGATCCGATTTCAGCACCTGCACGCGACAAACGCTGCTGAAGCCCCCTGCGAACGGCACGGACCAGGTCTACGCCGTCGCGCGCCGCCTGCTCCTCACCTGGCTCGCGGACAATCCCGGCGCACGGATACGGCTGCTGGGCGTTGGCGGCAGCCGGCTCGCCGCCGCGGACCAGGCGGACCTGTTCGCCGCGCAGAGCGTGGCCGGCCCCGTCGACTCCACCGTGGACGAGATACGCGAGCGCTTCGGCGATGCGGCCGTCGGGCGCGCGAGCACCCTGCATCCGCATGATCGCTGAGGCGGCACCCTGCCGCGGGCGCGTCGGCTGCGACTGAACGGGCGTCGCTCGAATGGGCCGCGAGTGAAAATGGGTTAGAATCTGCTGCCGGGCGAAGACCCGGCTGCGCGCCGCTCCGGCCGCATGCGTTCAAGCGGCAACCCAGACATGTACACGAGCTTTTTCGGCCTCAATGAAAAGCCATTCTCGATAACGCCCGACCCGCGTTACCTGTTTATGAGCGAGCGCCACAGCGAGGCGCTCGCTCATCTCGTCTATGGCGTCACCGAAGCCGACGGTTTCATGCAGCTCACGGGCGAGGTCGGCACGGGCAAAACGACGCTCGTGCGCACGCTGCTGCAAAATCGCTTGCCCGAAAACGCCGATGTCGCCGTGATACTGAACCCGCAACTGTCGGCGCTGGAATTCCTGCAAACCATTTGCGAGGAACTCGGCATCGTCGACGAAATCGACGGCGACAGCAGCAAGGCGCTGATCGATGCACTGAATCACTACCTGTTGCTGGCCCATGCCGACGGGCGGCGCACGATATTGCTCGTCGACGAAGCACAGAATCTCGCGCGCGACGTGCTCGAGCAGGTGCGCCTGCTGACGAATCTCGAGACGTCCAAACAGAAGCTCCTGCAGATCATCCTCATCGGCCAGCCCGAGCTGCGCGACCTCCTGGCCCGCAACGATTTGCGGCAGCTCGCACAGCGCATCACGGGCCGTTATCACCTGAAACCGCTGTCGCGCGAGGAAACGGCGCTGTACATCGATCATCGCCTGCGCGTCGCGGGCGCGCTTGGCGAACTGTTCGACAGCGGCGCCAAACGCGAGGTCTTCAGGCTCTCGCTGGGCGTACCGCGTGTCATCAACGTCATTTGCGATCGGGCGCTGCTCGGCGCCTACAGCTGCGAGTCGCGCGACGTGACGCGGCGTTTCGTGCGACGCGCCGCAGCCGAAATACTCGGCGCACCCGATACGCCGCTGTGGCTGCGCTGGATGGCGCCGGCGATGATTGCGGCCGGCATCGTCGCGGTCGGTCTCGGCACCTGGATCGTGTTCGCCGAACGGCAGGATTCGACGGCCGTTGCCGGGCCCGTCGCCGCAGCGCCCGCGGTGGCGGTCGCCGCCGAGCCTTTGGTGGCGGCTGCACGTCCCGCGGAGACGGCCACGGCGGCGAGCGATACCGGCGAAGCGCAGGCGACGCTCGACGAGCAGCTCGAGCTCGCAGGCGACCTCACCGATGCAGGGTCCGCGCTGGCGGTCCTGTTCGGGTTGTGGGGCCTCGAATTCGCCGATTGTTCGGCCGCGACCGCGGCCGGCTACGAATGCCTCGTGCAGCGCGGCTCCTGGAACAGTCTGCGACAACTGGACCGGCCCGCCGTGCTGACCCTGACGGACAGCCGCGGTCGCGCACATAGCGTCGTTCTGAGCGCGATCCACGGCGACTACGCGGATCTCGAGATCGGTCCTTTAGGCGTCTCACACGCGGCACAAGACGTTCAGGACCTCTGGTTCGGCCAGTACCTGCTGCTCTGGAAACCCGCGAACGGCGCCTCGGCTGCACTGCGCCCGGGACTCGAGGATCCCGACGTCGTCTGGTTGCGGCGAAGCCTGGCAGCGATCGACGAGCGCTATCGCGCGGAACCGCTCGATTCGGATACCTACGACGCGGGACTCACCGAGTCGGTCCGGGCATTTCAGCGCGATCATCGCTTGCAGGTGGACGGGCTCGCGGGCCGGCAGACGCAGATCATCATCAGCTCCCTGCTTCTGCCCGAGGTCGGCCCGCGACTGACGGCGCCGCTGCTGGCGCGGGACTGATCGATGTCGTTCATCCTCGATGCACTGAAGAAATCGGAAAACGAGCGCCAGCGGAAAACGCCGGCCGAGTTTGCGACCGTGCCCAGAGCGCCCGATGCCGGCCGTGCGCCGCGCTGGTTGTGGGTGCTCGGCGGCCTGCTCGCGGTCAACATCGCAGTCGTCGGCCTTGCGCTTTTCAAGAAGTCCGGACCCGCGACGCTGCCAACACAGACCGCCGCGGAACGGCAGGGCGCCACCGCCGAGACGGACACGGCCGGCTTCAGGGCCCGGGTCGAACAGGCACGGCTCCAGCGGCCCGCGGGCCCCGCTGCCGGGACCGTTGCGGAGACCCTCCCGGGGAGCGTCGCGCGGACGGGATCCGGCCCCGTCCCGGGTTCGACCGGACCGCGGCCGCGCGACGACGGATCGAGCGCCGCAAACCCCGCCCCGGACCGTAATTTCGCCCTGCTCCCGAGCCTCGCCGAGTTGCGCGCGAACGGCACATTGCAACTGCCCGACCTTCATGTCGACATTCACGTTTTCAGCGACGCCCCGTCCGACCGCTTCGTTTTCATCAACATGAACAAGTATCGCGAGCGCGACCGGCTCGCCGAAGGGCCGGTCGTTCGCGAGATCACGCGCGACGGCGTCGTCCTCGACGACGACGGCACGGCCTTCGTGTTGCTGCGTGATTGACCCGCTCGTTGCACCCGGACAGCCGTGCGTTGAGCGCAGCGCGCCGCTCGGTAAAGGACCCGCCATTGTCGCGTGAACTCGACAGGCGGGCCCGTGGCCCCGGCAGGCAACGTCATTGAGCGGCGCGCGATCGTCCACCCACATTGCGGGCAGGGAGCTCGCCCAGGCGCTGGTCTCCGGAATCCACAGGGTCATCGAACAGCAGGATCTCCTGAACCGCATCAATGTCTTCCCGGTCGCCGACGGCGACACCGGGACGAACCTGAGCCTGTCGCTGGCGGCCGTGCTGGCCGTTCTCGAGCGCGACACCGATCCGCACCTCGGCACGCTGCTCGCCGCCGTTGCGGATGCGCTGCTCGACGCATCACGCGGCAATTCGGGAGCAATATTGGCGCAGTTTTTCCAGGGCCTCAGCGACTCGGCCGGCGAGATGAGCCGCTTCACGCCCTACACCTTCAGCAATGCCGTGACGCTCGGCAGCGAATACGCCCATGACGCGCTCTCGGAGCCTCGCGAAGGCACGATTCTTTCAGTCATTGCCGCCTTCGCCGACAGCGTGCGGCGCCAGGCGATCGACCACGCGCAGCAGGACTTCAGACCCGTCATGACGGAGGCATTGCAGCGGATCGAAGCGGCACTCGCCGAAACGCCGCAGCAGCTCGAGGTGCTCAGGAAAGCCGGCGTCGTCGACGCGGGCGCGAAGGGCTTTGTCGCGATGATCTCGGGGATGGCCGAGTTCATCGTGGACGGGCGAGTTGCGCCGCAACCGGACGTCGCCAGGGGGCTTCAGGAACAACTGTCGTTCGAGACCTCGGCGGCGGGCGAGGAATCCGCGTTCCGCTACTGCACCGAATGCATCGTTACCGGCAGCGACATCGATCGGCGCAAGTTGCGCGAATCCCTGAGCCGGCTCGGCGACTCTCTCGTGCTCGCGGGCACCAAGCGCAAGGCCAAGATTCACATACATACCGACGATCCCGAACAGGTATTCGATGTCGGACGCAGCTACGGCGATGTCGGTGCCGAGAAGGCGGACGACATGCACCGCCAGCACGTCAGCAGCCACGATGCGACGCGCCGCTTTGCCGTCATCACCGACTCGGCAGCCGATATCCCCGACGAAGACATGGAACGGCTGGATATTCACATGGTTCCGATGCGCATACAGTTCGGCGATCGCGGCTACCTGGACAAGGTCAGCATCTCCACTGAGGAATTCTTCGGCGAGCTGGCCACGAACCCCGTACACCCGACGACCTCGCAGCCCGCACCCGGCGATTTTCGACGCCAGTTCCAGTTTCTCGCGAGCCACTTTCCCGACGTCATTTCCGTCAACGTGACCTCGACGGTGAGCGGCACCGTGCAGGCCGCAAAGGCGGCGGCCGCGCGCGTCGATGCACCGGGGCGGATCCATGTCGTCGACTCGCGCAGCGCGTCGCTCGGCCAGGGACTCCTGGCCGCCTATGCCGCGGAATGCGCGCGCGCGGGCCTCGACGTGGACGAAACGCTCACGGCCCTCGCAGCAGCCATACCCGCGACGAACGCCTTCGCTATCGTCAGCGACCTCCGGTTCGCGGTCAGGGGCGGTCGAATCCCGGCTTATGTCAAAACGATCGCCGATCTGCTGCGGCTGACGCCGATCATCCGCGCGACGGGCGACGGCCGTATCGGCACGGCCGGGTTCCTGCTCGGCCGCGGGCGGCGCATCGAGAAATTTGCGCGCTACATTGGCCGCCGGGTCGACGCTACGGCGCCGCTGAACGTCGCGATCGGGCATGCCGTTTGCCCCGGTGACGCATCCCGGCTCGCAGAGTCGCTGGGCTCCAGGCTCGGCAATATTCGTCGCCTGTCGATCACCGAGCTCGGCACGGCGTTCGGCGTGCACGGAGGACCCCGGACGCTCGTGGTCGCGACCCAGCCATGGCGGCAACCCGGCACGGCCGACTAGCCCGGACCGTCGGCCCGGAGCTCCTCTCCGGCCGGTGAAATCAGCTCCTCGCCTTCGTTGCGCGCATTGTTGACGCGGCGGCTTACGGGCCACGCCGTGAGCGCGGGACAGTCGTCGGACGCCGTCTCGATCATGTCGTTGTCGCCGCCGAGCCAGTCCGCCGCCCTGTCCGGCTCGAGGACCATGGGCATGCGATGGTGCACCGCCGCCATGAACTCGTTGGCCGCCGTCGTAATCAGCGTCGCCGACTGCAGTTCTGCATCCGCGTCCTTGTCGTGCCACTTCTCCCACAGGCCCGCGAGCGCGAATGCGCCACCCGTCGCGAGCGTGATGAAGTACGGCGTCTTGGCATCGCCCTCGCGGCGCCATTCGTAAAAACCGTCGGCCAGCACGATGCAGCGCCGGTGCCGGTATGCCGCCCGAAAGGCGGGCTTCTCGGCGACGGTCTCGGCGCGAGCGTTGATCATGCGATTGCCGATGGACGGATCCTTGGCCCAGAACGGCACGAGGCCCCAGCGCAGCATTGCGAGCTCGCGGTCATCGTCGTCGGCCGTACGAATCGCGGCAATGAATTGCGTCGGCGCGATGTTGTAGCGCGGCTCGACCGGCATCGCGCCGCGCACGCCGAACAACGCCGCCGTTGCCTCGGCCGGGGAATAGAATGCGAAACGACCGCACATGGCTACTCCCTGATGCCGACGCCGCGATTCATGAGCAGCAGGCAAAGTGAGAACAATGCCACGACGAACACGAACAGGATCGCGTAGGCGTGCAGAATGCTGATGTCGGAGGTTCCGAGGATGCCGTAGCGAAACGCGTTGACCATGTACAGGATCGGGTTCGCGCGCGACACGTTCTGCCAGAACTCCGGCAGCAACGAGATCGAATAAAACACGCCACCGAGATACGTCAGCGGCGTCAGGACGAAGGTCGGCACGATCGAAATGTCGTCGAATTTTTTCGCGAACACGGCATTGACGAATCCGGCCAGCGAAAACACGATCGACGACAACAACACGACCGAGAGCGTGATGAACGGATGTTCGACCTCGAGTTTGGTGAAGAACAGCGCAACCGCCGTCACGAGCGCGCCCACAAACAGGCCGCGCAGGACTCCGCCCGCGACGTGGCCGATCACGATGGCCGCATTGGACATTGGCGCGACGAGCATTTCCTCTACGTGGCGGCCGAATTTCGCGCCGAAGAACGACGAGACGACGTTGCCATAGGAACTCGTGATGACGGACATCATGATCAGGCCCGGCGCGATATACGCCATGTAATCGAAGCCGTCCATCGGGCCGATGCGGCTGCCGATCAGGTTGCCGAAAATCACGAAATACAGCGTCATCGTGATCGCGGGCGGCACGATCGTCTGCACCCAGATGCGCAGTACGCGAATGATTTCCTTCTGCACCACCGTTTTTACGGCAATCGCATTGAGGGCGATGTTCATGCCTTCGACCCGTCCCCGTTCTGCCGGTTGTCGACGAGCCGCAGGAACAATTCCTCCAGCCGGTTGGCCTTGTTGCGCAGGCTCAGCACCTGGATTTGCTGCTCGCCCAGCCGCGCGAACAGGTCATTGAGCGTGCGGCCGGGCCCGATCGCGACTTCGAGTTCGCCGTCCGCGCGCAGGCGCGCCTCGAAGCCGTCGAGCGCCGGCGCGCGCGGCAGCTCGTCGGCGAGGCTCAGCACGAAGACTTCGCGCTGCAGCTTGCGCAGCACCGTGCTCATCGGTGCGTCTTCGATAATCCTGCCGTCGTCGATGATCGCCACATGGCGGCACAGCGACTCCGCCTCCTCGAGGTAATGTGTCGTCAGGATGATCGTCGTGCCGGCCGCATTGATCTCGGTCAGGAAATCCCACATCGAGCGGCGGATCTCGATGTCGACGCCCGCCGTCGGCTCGTCGAGCATGAGGAGTCTGGGCTCGTGGACGAGGGCGCGTGCGATCATGAGGCGCCGTTTCATGCCGCCCGATAGCATACGGGCGCTGTCGTCGCGCCGATCCCAGAGCCTGAGTTCGCGCAGGTAATGCTCGGCTCGCTCCCGGGCGAGTCTGCGACCGAGGCCATAGTAGCCGGCCTGGTTCATCACGATGTTTTGCACGCTGTCGAAAAGGTTGAGATTGATCTCCTGCGGCACCAGCCCGATTGCGGCTTTCGCCGCTTCGATCTCGCGCTCGATGTTGTGGCCGAATATTTCGACGTCGCCCGAGGTTTTGTTCACGAGCGAGGTGATGATGCCGATGGCCGTCGTTTTGCCCGCGCCATTCGGCCCCAACAATGCATAGAAATCGCCCGCCTCCACATCGAGGTCGATGCCTTTCAGTGCCTGCTTACCGTTCGCGTAGGTTTTGGTGAGATTTCTTATCGAGAGCGCGAGCATCAGGCGGCGTATTGTAACCACGCGCTTCGCCTTGCGACACATGGCCGTGGTCCGCAACGCGTTCTGCGGGCGGCCGCATGGCGCAAGCCGCCGCCGGCAGGCGCTCGAATCGATCTTCGGACCCTACGGCCGTGAGCATCGTTTGCAGCGCGGTGACACGCGCGGCGACGCGTATCGAAGCCTCGTCGCTCGTCCCCGCGTTGATCAGTTTGCGCCAGAACGGCGCATTGTCCGCGAAGCGGAACTCGAGCAGGGCGTCCTCATTGAGCGCGAGGTCGAACAGCTCGACGAGCGTCAGGGCCGCGAGATGCCCGCACCATTGAAGCGGCGCGCCGCAGAGCACCCTCGCGGAGTAGGGGCGCCGCTTTGCGAGCTGCCACAGGAACGCAAGCGCCGCCGCGGCGATGCGAGCCGCCCCCGGATCGGGCCTTTCCAGCGCAGCGATCAGGTCCGCCGTTCGCGGGCTGGCGAACAGCCGCCGCCAGCGGGGGCCATCGTGCTCGCCGAGCGAGAACACCAGGAACGGGCAGCGCGCGAGCCGTTCGATTGCGATCGAATCGAGTTGCTCGAGACGGCCCGCGGCGTCGGGAGGCAGAGGCCCGAGCAGGGCGCTGGCGCTTTCGGAATGCCTGATCATGTCCAGAAAAGCGAGGTTGAGCGAGTAGACGTTGGCCAGGTCGGCCGAATCGGGCGGCTGATAATTCATGCGTCGTCTCCGGATGTCCCGAATCTGGGTCGATTCAGTAGTAACTATATATTGTCTTTGCATCCCAATTATGGATAATAAACGCAAATGTTAGCCTATATATGGGCGATTTCTAGCAAGAGAAGAAAAAAATGCGCCTTACCGACGACCGCTATGCGGGCGAACGCGCACAATTCGAGCTCGCGCTCAGGATGATTGGCCACGAGGCACGGACGCGGACGATCCGTGACTGCACCGGGCTCTCCGACGATCGCATCCGCAAGCTCTACGCACGCTACTTCAAGCACGTAGGACGCAGCGACGTGCGCCGGCGGCGCGGCAAGTCTCCGCGGCAGATCGGCCGCTTCGTACGCAACTCGGAGCACCAGCTGCAGTCGACGACGCTGCTGTCGCTGTACTGTGCCGGCCTGCTCATGGGCATCGACGCCGATAACCGTGTGCACGCGTACTGGCCACGCCCCGATGTCGAATTCGGGCATCGCGTCTGCCGCGCGTTCGAGAACTACCTGCTCTTGCACGACAAGCCGGTATTCAGCTTCGAATGGGCATGGAACCTGCTGCTCGCACTCTGCTGGAACGACGAACTCGTCGTTGCAGTGTGCCGCGGTTGCCGTTCGCGCTACGTGCAGGACGCCTACGCCGTCGATCTCAAGACCTGCCCGTCGTGCGAAATCGAGGCCCATTTGAGACGCCGACCCGGGGTGCGGAGTTTCGCGCAACGCTGATCTGACCCGCAGTGCGCTACACTCACGCCGGTTGAGGAGCGCACATGGAAAATCACAACGTCTTCGCGGGCGCGTTCGTCGATCGCAACGGCGAGCGCCGCAAGGATCCGGACTGGATCAAGGAGGCGGCCGCGAGCGCCGACAGCCGCTTCGTTCCGATCTGGAAGGACCAGTGTCTCGTCGGCGGCGACCCGCTCAAGGCCGTCATGCTCGATTACCGCCAGGCCGCGAATTACGTGATGGATCCCGACGAGCTGATTTTTCTCGGGCTGTTCCGCGACCGGCCCGCATTCGCGTTCGCGATATCGAGTGAAGCGAACGCGCCGTTTCCCGAACTCGGTGCATACCATGACCTCCGTTTTCTGGGCACCGTGCTGCCGCCCGACGAGGCCAATCTCGTCGCCCACGCCCGCGCGCTCGTCGTCTGGCACCGCTCGCAGCTTTACTGCGGCATCTGCGGCTCGTCGGCGCGGCCCAAGGCGGGCGGCAATTCCCGGCAGTGCGTCGATCCGGATTGCGGCCGCGTGCTGTTTCCGCGCGTCGATCCGGCGATCATCGTGCTCGTCGCAAACGGCAAGCAATGCCTGCTCGGACGCCAGAGCGGCTGGCCCGAGGGCCGCTATTCGACCATTGCGGGCTTCGTCGAGCCCGGCGAGAGTGTGGAGGACGCGGTGCGTCGCGAAGTGTTCGAGGAAACCAACGTCCGCGTGGGCCGTGTGACCTACCACAGTTCGCAGCCGTGGCCGTTTCCGTCGTCGCTGATGCTGGGCTTCGTCGCCGAGGCCGTTTCGAGTGCGATCACGCTCAACGATGGCGAACTCGAGGATGCGCGCTGGTTTACGCGCAAGGAATTGCGCTCGGGATTTCCGAAGCTTCCGTTTCGCGTCTCGATCGCGCGCCGGCTCGTCGATCACTGGATCGACGACGCGCTCTCCGGCGCGGAGCGCTGAGACATCTGCCTGCTCGTCCTCGCATTTCGGGCGGATCGGGAATTTCCGCTCGTAATCGCCGCCAATCGCGACGAGTTTCACGCACGACCGACGCGCGCGGCGCACTGGTGGTCCGACTGTCCGGACGTACTCGGCGGGCGTGACCTGCAGGCGGGCGGCACCTGGCTCGCGCTGCATCGCAACGGCCGTTTCGCGGCCGTGACGAATTTTCGCGACGCCGAGCGCCCGGCAGGCAAGCTGCGCTCGCGCGGTCATTTGGTCAGCGATTTCCTGAAGTCCGAAGAGGCGCCGCTAGAATTCGCGGCGGCCATCGACGGTGCGCGCTACGGCGGCTTCAACCTGCTCGTCGGCGACGTCGACGCGCTCGCGTATCGTTCGAATCGCGGCGGCGGCTGCCGGGAACTCGCGGCCGGCATTTACGGCGTGGCGAACGCAACACTCGACGCGCCCTGGCCGAAAGTGGAACGATCGAAGGCGCGGCTCGAGGCGCTCATCGCGCGCGGCTCGATCAACGAGACGACATTGCTCAGGATGCTCGCCGACCAGGTCAGGGCACGAACGAACGAAGTCGAGGCCGGTGAACTGCCGTTCGAAACGGCCCATGCGCTGACGGCGCCGTTCGTGCTGTTGCCGGATTACGGGACACGCAGTTCGACCGTGGTCATCGGCCGTCGCGACGGGGTAACGCGGATGACCGAGCGGCGTTTCTCGGCCGACGGCCGGTCCGAGGGACAGTCCGACTTCAGGTTCGAGCTTGCGCGCTGATCCCGTAGACGGACAGCAGCCAGCCGCGTATGTCCGCGATTTCCTGCGGGCACACGCCGTGCGCCATCGGGTATTCGTGCCACTCGACCTCGAAGCCCAGGCGTTTGAGCACTGCCGCCGCTCGCTTGCCGCCGTCGAGGGGAACCATCGGGTCCGCGGTGCCGTGTGCCATGAAAAGCCTCGGCATCCTGCCCGTGGCTCGTTCGGAATTATCGTCGGCAGAGACTTTTTCGCCCAGCGGCAGATACGTCGACAGGGCCACGAGGCCGAGCAATTCGTGACGGGTGGTCAGCGCATTCTGGAGCACGATCGCGCCGCCCTGGGAGAAGCCGGCGCAGACGATGTGCGCGGCGCCGATACCGCGCGCGATCTCACGTTCGATGAGCCCCTCGAGTATCGCGCCGCTCGCGCGAATCCCGTCCTCGTCAGCGCGTCCGTCGTTGCCGAGACTCCGGATGTCGTACCACGCGCGCATGCGCATGCCGCCGTTGATCGTGACCGGGCGCGTTGGCGCGTGCGGGAATACGAAGCGCAGCGGCAACTCGTCCGGCAGGCGCAATTCGCTGACCACTGGTTCGAAGTCGTGGCCGTCGGCGCCGAGACCGTGCAGCCAGATGATACTGCCGCGCGGTCGGGCCCCGGTCTCGACCTCGACGCAATCGACGTTTTGCATGAAGTGGTTCCCGCGTGCCTCGAAGCGCCGCAGTGTAGCCGATCGCGAGAAGGCGGCGGGTTGCGAGAATCGTCCGTGAGGATTGGCTGTGAGATTCAAGCGTCACGGCGCTTGACCCGGCATGCGCATTCTGATATTTTTATGCGCATAATTATACGAACCAGGCAATTCTGAAGATGCCCAACAACCATACGGAACAATTCAACCGCCATAAAGTGATTCGTGCGCTCCTGAATCGCGGTCCCGTCGAGACCCAGCAGGCGCTCGTCGACGCGCTGACCTCACAGGGCCTCTCGGTGACGCAATCCAGCGTCAGCCGCGACCTGAGAGATCTCGGTGCAATCAAGACCTCGGCGGGCTATGAACTGCCGCGCAGCGGCCACGACGGCGACGCGGAACTCGCGAAGGTGGCCGCGCTCCTCAGAAATGCCAAACCCGCGGGCTCGAACCTGCTCGTCATCAGGACCGCGATCGGCGCGGCACAGCGCGTCGCGCTGGCGCTCGATCGCAGCGGCTGGCCCGAGATCGTCGGCAACATCGGCGGCGACGACACGGTATTCGTCGCGACGCCCTCGGCCAGCGGTCAGAAGTTCCTGATGTCGAAAATCGAGCGCGCGCTGGCCTCTCGATAACACCCCCTACAACACGACCGCGTGGAGCCTTGCGTGAGCAGCGACCTGCCCGTAACCGATACAACGGCGAACGACTCGCCGATCATTCTCGCCTTTTCGGGCGGCCTCGATACGTCCTTCTGCGTGCCGTGGCTCACGGAAACCTATGGCCGCGACGTCGTAACGGCGACGGTCGACACGGGCGGACTGGACGCGGCCGCCGCGCTCGCGCTCGAGGAACGCGCGCTGGCACTCGGTGCGATCGAGCACATCCTGATCGACGGCAAGCAGGATTTTTTCGATGCCGTGATCCGTTACCTCATCGCCGGCAACGTGCTGCGTGGCCAGGCCTATCCGCTGTGCGTAGGCGCCGAGCGCGGGCTGCAGGCAGAGCGCCTCGCGCAGGTCGCCGCCGATCGGCGCGCCACGACGGTGGCGCACGGCTGCACCGCGGCGGGCAACGACCAGGTCCGCTTCGAGGTCGCGCTCCGGACGCTGAGCCCGGGTCTCGAGGTTCTCGCACCGGTTCGCGACCACCGCTGGATGCGCGAGGCGCAGCTCGAGTATCTGCAGGAGCGCGGCCTGCCGTTACCGGCGCAGGGGTCCGAATACTCGACGAACCGCGGGCTCTGGGGAATTACGATCGGCGGTCGCGAAACGCTGACGTCGGAGAGCTCGCTGCCCGAAGATGCCTGGGTGCTTTCTGCGAACGCGTTCGACGATCCGGCGCCCGAATCCCGGCATACGCTCGAGTTTGAGCGCGGCATCCCGGTCGCCCTCGACGACGTGCCCATGTCGCCGGTCGAACTCATCGAGGCGCTCGAAGCGCTTGCCGGACGCTACGCGATCGGCCGCGGTATCCATCTCGGCGATACGGTGCTGGGGACGAAAGGCCGCGTGGCGTTCGAGGCGCCGGCCGCGATCACCCTGATCGCCGCCCACCGCGAACTGGAGAAACTGGTCCTGAGCGCGCAACAGGCCCGGGTCAAAGACGGCGTCGCCGCGATCTACGGCGACCTCGTGCACGAAGGCAAACAGCTCGACCTCGTGTGCGCCGACATCGAGGCGATGCTCGTGTCGTCCCAGAGGCGCGTCTCGGGAAGCGTTGCGTTTACGCTCAGGCCGGGCAGTCTGTTCGTCGACGGCGTGACGTCGCCATACTCGCTGCTCGCCGCGACGAGCGGCGTGTACGGCGAAGCGGCGGGTGAATGGACGCCGGCCGATGCCGAGGGTTACGCGCGTATCCTGTCGCTGCCCGGCTCGCTGCAGACGCGGGCCGGCCGGGGCACGGCATGAAGCCGGTCCTCGTCGACAAGATCGCCTCCGTTGCACAACACGCGAACGTCAGCGGAGAAATACGCCTGTCCGCCGACATACCGTGTGAAGAGGGTGTGCTCGTCGCGGTGCGCATCCTCAACAACAAGACGCGTTACAACCTGCTCGAACTGACCTCGGGACGCATGGCCAGCGTCAACCAGGGCGACATCGTCGTCGGCGCACTCGGTCACCGCAACGCCCTGCGCGGGTACTCCGGTCATCTGCCGCTCACGCTACGCGTCGGTGACACGATTCAGCTGCTGAACATCGGCGGCGTGCTCGGCATTTGCGACTCCGCGAATCCGGACGTCGGTCCGCCGTTCAACTGCGAGGTTCTCGGCACGGTGCTGGATTTCCCGTACCTGGGTGAACGCATCGGTGTGCCGGCGCGGGTCGGCGAGAGTGCGCTGGACCCCGAGGCCGAGCTCGACACGCGCGGCGTGCCGGTCGTCGCGCTCGCCGGCACCTGCATGGATTCCGGCAAGACCGCGGCGGCCTGTGCGATCGTCGGGCGATTGCGGCACCTCGGCCTGCGCGTCGCGGCCTGCAAGGCCACCGGCGTGTCATTGCGGCGCGACATTCTCGCGATGGAGGATGCGGGCGCGCAGCAAACGATGATCTTCTCCGATCTCGGCGTCGTCACGACGACGGCCGAGAACGGGCCGGCCCTGACGCGCGCGTTGCTGAGCGGCCTCGCGCGGAACGGGCCCGACGTCATCGTTCTCGAACTCGGGGACGGCCTGCTCGGTTCTTACGGCGTCGAAGCAATCCTGGCCGACGCCGCCATACGCGCAGCGCTGACCGCGGTCGTCCTGTGCGCGAACGACCCGGTTTCCGCGTGGGGCGGCGCCAAGATCCTGCGCGACGAGTTCGGCATCGAACCCGTGATCGTGACGGGCCCGGCGACGGACAATGCCGTCGGCATCGAGCAGATTTCCGAGCGTCTCGGCCTGCCCGCCCTGAATGCGTTGACGAACGGCGTCGCGTTGGGCGATGCGATCGCCAGCTCGCTCGAGGAACGCGCGGCGTGAGCGCATCGATCCCCGCGGCCGTCCTCGGCGCCACCGGTTACGTCGGCGGCGAACTGTTGCGACTGATTGCATCGCACCCCGAGCTGCGGCTGGCCGCCGCGGTGTCGGACAGCCGGGCGGGCCACCCGATTGCAGCGACATTTCCTCATCTCGAATGCGCATACCCCGACCTGCCGTTCGTCGCGCACGAAAGCGGCGAAGGGCACTGGATCGAGTCGCTGGATCGCGGCAGCCGACTCGCGCTGTTTTCCGCCGCGCCGCACGGCGCGTCGGCGGTCCTCGTCAAGGGCGCGCTCGCGGCCGCCGCCGGGCGCGAGGTCGACGTGCACGTCGTCGACGTTTCGGCCGACTTTCGTTTTGCGGATCGGTCTGCGTACGAGGCGATCTACGGCTGCGCACACGGCGCGCCGGAGCTTCTCGAGCAGTTTTTCTGCGGCCTGCCGGAACATGCCGACAAAGACGCGCGCCACGCGCACATCGGGCATCCGGGCTGCTTCGCGACCGCCGTGCTGCTCGCGGCAGTGCCGTTGCTGCGCGCAGGCTTGAGCGACGGCGAACTCTTCGTCAGCGGCATTACGGGCAGTACGGGGTCGGGGCGGCAGGCGCAGGCCGGTACTCACCACCCCGAGCGCCACAGCAACGTGTACGCCTACAAGCCGCTCGAACACCGCCATGCGCCCGAGATCGAGGCGCTTGCAGCGCGCGCGTCGGGAGTCGACGCACGGGTCCATTTCGTGCCGCATTCGGGGCCGTTCGCGCGCGGCATCCATGTCACCCTGCAGGCCCGGGCCGCTCGTGGAACTTCGATCGCGGCCCTCAGGGCGGCGTATTCGAATGCCTACGGCGATGCGCCGTTCGTCGACATCGCGGACGGCATGCCACGCCTCAAAAGCGTCGTCGCCAGCAATCGTTGTCGAATCGGCGTCGCGCTCGGAGGCGATGCGCTGGTCGTCACGAGCACCATCGACAATCTCGTCAAGGGCGCGGCTGGCGGAGCGGTGCAATGGATGAACCGCTTGTGGGGTCTGCCGGAAACCGCGGGTCTCACGGCCCCGGCGCCGGCGTGGACCTGATGGTCGCGACTCCCGAAAACCGCTTCGATGCACGGTGCGTGGAAAACGAGTTTACGATTCCCGTGTACGGAGAACGCTCGCTCGTCATTGCCTCGGCGGCGGGCGCCGAGATCGTCACCGCCGACGGCCGGCGGATTCTCGACCTGTACGGCGGCCACGCGGTTGCAGCGCTGGGGTACGGACATGCGCGGCTGACGCAGGCCATTCGCGAACAGGCAGGTGAACTGCTGTTTCAAAGCAACGCCGTCGCAACGGACATCCGCGCGCAGGCTGCCCGCGCTCTGGCCTGCGTGGCACCGGCCGGCCTGCGCCGCGTATTCTTCGTCAATTCCGGCGCGGAGGCGAACGAAAACGCGTTGCGCATGGCGACGGTCGCAACGGGGCGCCGCAGGATTCTCGCGATCGAGCACGGCTTCCACGGCCGCACGGCCGCCGCGGCTGCGGCCACGTGGAATTCGGACCGCTGGTACGGATTCCCGGAGAAACCCTTCGACGTCGACTTCATTCCGCGCGACGACTGTGACGCGGCGAGGGAAATGATCGGCGACGACGTGGCGGCCGTGATCTTCGAGCCCGTACAGGGGGTCGCCGGCGCCTACGATCTCGCCCCCGAATTCGCAGCGACTCTGCGGCGCGCGACGGAGCAACACGGCGCTCTCCTGATCGCCGATGAAGTCCAGTCCGGTATGGGTCGCTGCGGGCGGTATTTCGCGGTCGAGACCCTCGACGTGGCGCCGGACTTGCTGACCAGCGCAAAGGGGCTCGGCGGCGGCATGCCTTGCGGCGCCGTGCTCGCAAGCGACGACGTCGCCGCGCGCTTCGGCCCGGGCGACCTCGGTACCACGTTCGGCGGGGGACCGCTCGCCTGCGCGGCGATCGTCGCCGTCATCGCGGCAATCGAACACGAGGGGCTGCTCGACAACGTGCGTGCACGGGAAGCGCAGATTCGCGAATGCTGCGTGGTCGGTCCGGTCCGGGCTATCCGCGGCAGGGGGCTGTTACTCGGACTCGTATGCGACCGGCCCGCGCGCGAAGTTCGCGACGCGCTGCTCGAGCGCGACATCCTGACCGGCACCAGCGGCGATCCGCGCGTGCTCCGCATCCTGGCGCCGCTCGTCATCGACGAGCGACACGTCACTCGACTCGCCGACGCACTCGCGTCGATTCCGCCGCAGCATGCACGACTACACGAGGCAGAAATACATGAAAGCGTTTAACGACCTTGCCGACCATTCGACCGAGGAGATTCGCTCTCTCCTCGAACTCGCGAACCGGCTCGACGCCCGACCGGAACCCGAGGCGCTCAACGGCAAGGTGCTAGCGCTCCTGTTCCTCAGCCCGTCGCTCAGGACGCTCGCGTCGTTCCAGGCGGCCATGACACGACTCGGCGGCGGCTCGTTCGTGATCTCGCCCGAAATGTCGATTCACGGCATTGAGTCCCGCCCGGGCATCGTCATGGATGGCGCTGCAGCCGAGCATATTCGCGAAGCGGTGCCCGTCATCGCCTCGTACGGCGATGCCATCGGGATTCGCGCGTTCGCCGAACGCAAGAATCTCGATCACGACCTGGCCGAGACCGAATTCAACGCACTCACGGCATTGATCGATACGCCGTACATCAACATGGAGTCGGCCATGGGCCATCCCTGCCAGAACCTCGCCGACTGGAAAACCCTCGACGACTACGGCATACCCGCGAACGGCGGCAAGTTCGTGCTGAGCTGGGCGTACCACCCGCGGGCGCTGCCGCTGGCCGTACCCGCGTCCACGCTGTACACGGCCGCGAGGCGCGGCATGGACGTCACGCTGCTGCGACCGCCGGGCTTCGAGCTGCCGGAGCCGGTCATGACGAAGGCGCGCCGCGCCGCCGCCGATGCCGGCGGATCCATCGTCGAAACCGAGGACCGCGGCGCGGCGATGGAGGGCGCGCACGTCATTTACGCAAAGTCCTGGTCCTCGACGCGGCATTACGGCGACCGCCTGGCCGACGAGAAACTCCGCAATCCCCTGCTCGACTGGTGCGTCGACGAATCTTGGTTCGCGAAGGCGATGCCGGACTGCCGCTTCATGCACTGCCTGCCGGTCCGACGCGGTGTCGTCGTCAGCGATGCCATACTCGACGGACCGCGCAGCATCGTCATTCACGAGGCGAGGAATCGGATGCTCGCGCAAATGGCCGTGCTGCACCAGATGCTCAAGGCTGCGCCATGAACGGCAAAGGGAACCGGGCGATCGTCGTTTCGGCGCTGAAGCACGCCGCCCCCTACATCAGGCTTTTCAAAGGCAAGGTTTTCGTCCTCAAGGCCGGCGGCGAGATTTTTGCGGATGCCGCCGATACATCGGCACTCATGGAGCAGGTCGGTATCCTGCACCAGGTCGGCATCCGCATCGTGCTCGTGCATGGCGGCGGTCCCCAGTCGACCCGGCTCGCAGCGGCGCTCGGCCTCGATTCGACCTTCATCGACGGCCGCCGCGTCACCGACGGCGCATCGCTCGATGTCGCGATGATGGTGTTGAACGGGCAGATCAATACACGAGTCCTCGCCGCGTGCCGCGACCTGCAGATACCGGCCGTCGGCATCAGCGGCGTCGACGCCGGGCTGATTCGCGCGCACCGTCGCCCTCCCGTCGTGCGTGCGGGCGAGGCCCCCGTCGATTACGGCTTCGTCGGCGACATCGACGCGGTCGACGCCGATGTGATCAGAAAACAGCTCGACAACGGGCTCATGCCCGTCGTCAGCCCGCTGTCGTGCGACGAGTCCGGAACCCTGCTCAACATCAACGCCGACACCGTGGCCGCGGCGATCGCCGCCGAACTCGATGCCGAAAAACTGATTCTTTCGACCGGCGCGGCCGGCATACTCGAAGACGTCGACGACCCCTCCTCGCTCATCAGCTACATCGACCGCGCGAGACTCGACAAATTGCGCGACGACGGCAAGCTCGCCGACGGCATGTTACCCAAAGCAGCGGCAATCGACGCGGCGCTCGCAAACGGGGTTCGGCGCGTGCATGTCATCTCCTACCGGATGCCCGACAGCCTGCTGCTCGAGGTCTTCACGAACGAGGGCACGGGCACGCTGGTCGTCAACGACATCAACGCGCTGACGCCCGCGGAACAACAGGGCGGCGGGTCGACATGAGCCGCCTGTGGGACAAGGGGCTGCCGCTCGACGAGCGCATCCTCCGCTACACGGCCGGCGAGGACCACCGCCTCGATGCGCGGCTGGTCGCTTACGACGTCCGCGGGTCCACCGCACATGCCCGCATGCTCGCATCCGCGGGCCTGATATCCGAGGCTGACTGCGACGCCATCTGCTGCGGCCTTGCCGAGCTGGCCGACTCGTTCGCCGCGGGGGAGTGGCGCATCGGTCTCGACGACGAGGACGTACACACGGCGCTCGAGACGCGCCTGACGGAGGCGATCGGCGCAGCCGGCGGCCGGCTGCACCTGGGCCGCTCGCGCAACGACCAGGTACTGACCGCGCTGCGCCTCTACCTCCGCGATGCCATCGACGTGCTCCGCGCACGTGTAGACGAACTGCGCGCAGCGATCGGCGCGCTCGCCGAGCGCCAGGGCGAGCTGCCATTACCGGGCTACACGCATATGCAACAGGCGATGCCGTCGTCGGTCGCGCTCTGGTGCGGCGGTTACGACGCGGCGTTCGCCGATGCCGGCGCCGGCCTCGGCGCGGCCCGCCGGCGCGTCGACAAGAATCCACTCGGTTCGGCGGCGGGTTACGGGACGCCGGGCCTGCCCCTCGATCGCGAACTGCTTACGGCAACGCTCGGCTTCGGCACTACGCAATCTCCGGTCACGGCCGTGCAGCTGTCACGCGGCAAGGCCGAGAGCGGCGTGCTGTTCGAGATCACCTTGTTGTTGCAGGACCTCGGCCGCATGGCGTCGGACCTGCTGCTCTTTTATACGCAGGAGTTCGCCTATGTGTCGCTTGCGCCGGAGGTCACAACGGGCTCCTCGATCATGCCGCAGAAGCGCAACCCCGACGTGCTCGAGCTGTTGCGCGCCTCTTCGGCAACGGCGCAGGCCTGCCTCGACGAGACGCTCATGATTACCGCGAAACTGCCCTCGGGCTACCAGCGCGATCTGCAGCGCCTGAAGCCGCCGCTGTTTCGCGGCATCGACCTCGCCGTCGACAGCGTGGACATCATGACCTTCGTCCTGACCGGTGTGCGCTTTTTGCCCGAGAACATAAAGATCGACGACGGCGTGTACGCGACCGCAGAAGCCTACCGCCTCGTACGGGAAGAAAACCTGTCGTTTCGCGACGCGTACCGCCAGGTTGCCAAAAAGTACGCCGATTGAAGCTCGCGGCCGATATAATCGTGCGCCTTGAACGCCAGCCGCCTGGAAACCGGAATGACGATCCGAATCAGTTTTGCGTTCGCCGCGATATTCGTTGCGCTGCTGTGCGGCTGCGGCCAGACCGGGCCACTGTACCTGCCGGGCGAGCCCGGCGAGGCGCAGCCGGCATCGGGGCCCGATGACGGCAGATCGCAGGACGAGGCCGACGATGACGACTGACTTGCCCGTTCAGCCGGCATCGCTCTGAAGCCCTGCCATGGCCGGGCCGGACCTCGTTCTCGTTGACGGATCGTCGTACCTCTACCGGGCGTTTCACGCCCTGCCGTCCCTGAGCAATTCGAAAGGCGCACCGACCGGCGCACTGCACGGCGTACTCAACATGATCAACAAGCTCGTGCGCGAACAGAGCGGCGCGCCGGTCGCGGTCGTGTTCGACGCGCCGGGCAAGACCTTCCGCGACGACATCTATCCCGACTACAAGGCGACACGGCCGCCGATGCCCGACGAGCTGCGCTCGCAGGTCGAACCGATCCGCGACGCGGTGCGGGCAATGGGCCTGCCGCTGTTGCAGATCGACGGCGTCGAGGCCGACGATGTCATCGGCACCCTGTGCCACACCGCGACGCAAGCCGGCAAGAAGGTTCTCGTTTCGACCGGTGACAAGGATCTCGCGCAGCTCGTGAACGACGCGGTCACGCTCGTCAACACGATGGACGACACGGTGCTCGACAGGGACGGCGTCAGGAAAAAGTTCGACGTCTGGCCGGAGCAGTTCGTCGATTACCTCGCGCTCGTCGGCGACACGTCGGACAACATCCCGGGTGTGCCCGGCGTCGGCCCCAAGACTGCCGCAAAATGGCTCAATCTTTATGCGAGCGCCGACGAAATCGTTGCCGGCGCGAGCGAGATCAAGGGCAAGGTCGGCGAGAACCTTCGCAACAACATCGAGAAGCTCGAGCTGTCTCGCGAGCTGGCGAGGATCCGCACCGACGTCGATCTGCCGGTCTCGCTCGAGGACCTGCACGCGACCGAACCCGACATTGCGGCGCTCAGAGATCTTTACGCCGAATACGACCTGAAGACGCTCGCAAAACAGCTCGATGCGCAGGCGAACGGCGCGGCGGCCGCGAGCGCACCGGGCGGGGCGCGGGGCGACTATGAAACGGTGCTGGACTGGGAGGCATTCGGGCGCTGGTTCGAGGCGATCAATGCGGCGGACCTCGTCGCGATCGACACCGAGACGACGAGTCTCGATTACATGCAGGCCGAGATCGTGGGCATCTCCCTGGCCGTCGAGCCCGGCAGCGCCGCCTATATTCCGCTCGCACACGACTACCCGGGCGCACCCGAGCAGCTGCCGCGCGACGCGGTGCTGGCAAAGCTCAGGCCCTACCTCGAGGATCCTGGGCGCAAGAAGCTCGGCCATCACCTGAAGTACGACGCACACGTGTTCGCCCGTTACGACATTGCGCTGTCCGGCATGGCGTACGATTCGATGCTCGAATCCTATGTGCTGAACAGCGTCGCGACGCGCCACGACATGGACTCGGCAGCGCGGCACTACCTCGGCGTCGACACCGTCAAGTACGAGGACGTCGCGGGCAAAGGCGCCAAACAGCTGCGTTTCAACGAGGTCGACCTCGAGGTCGCGGCGCCCTATGCCGCCGAGGACGCCGACATCACGCTCAGGCTGCACGAAACCCTGTGGCAGTCGCTCGGCGAAGTCGCCGCACTGCAATCCGTCTACGAAGACATCGAACAGCCGCTCGTTCCGGTACTGCTCGCGATGGAGGAGACCGGCGTGCTCATCGACCGCACCATGCTGGCGCGACAAAGCACGGCACTGGCGAAGAAAATGGCCGCGCTGGAACTCGAAGCCCACGCGCTGGCCGGCGGACCTTTTAATCTCGGCTCGCCCAAGCAGCTCACGCAAATCCTGTTCGAGGAACTCGAACTGCCGGTCATTCGCAAGACGCCGAAAGGCCAGCCATCCACCGCCGAGGACGTGCTTGCCGAACTCGCACAGGAATTCGATCTGCCGCGCGTGATCATCGACTACCGCAGCGTCAGCAAACTGAAGAGCACCTACACCGACAAGCTGCCGCTGCAGATCGACGAGCGTACGGGGCGCGTCCACACCTCCTATCATCAGGCGGTCGCCGCCACGGGCCGGCTCTCGTCGACCGACCCTAACCTGCAAAACATTCCGATCCGGACCGAAGAGGGGCGGCGCATCCGGCAGGCATTCGTCGCGCCCGACGGCTACCAGCTGCTTGCGGCCGATTATTCGCAAATCGAACTTCGAATCATGGCGCACCTGTCGGCGGACGCCGGTCTCCGTCAGGCCTTTGCCGAGGGAAAAGACGTACATCGCGCCACGGCAGCCGAAGTATTCGGCGTCGCGCTCGACGACGTCAGTGCCGAGGAGCGGCGCGCAGCGAAGGCCATCAACTTCGGCCTGATGTACGGCATGTCCGCGTTCGGGCTCGCGAAACAACTCGACCTCACCCGCGGCGAAGCGCAACAATACGTCGACCTGTATTTCGACCGCTACCCGGGCGTGAAATCGTTCATGGACAGTACGCGCGAGCTCGCGCGTGAGCAGGGATACGTCGAAACCGTGTTCGGGCGCCGTCTGTACCTGCCGGAAATCAAGGCGTCGAACGCGGCGCGGCGCCAGTACGCCGAGCGTAGCGCCATCAATGCGCCGATGCAGGGCACGGCAGCGGACATCATCAAGCGGGCGATGATTTCGGTGCACGACTGGCTGCGATCCTCGAACGTCGACGCACGCATGATCATGCAGGTGCACGACGAACTCGTGCTCGAGGTCAAGGCGGACGACATGGAGCAAGCCCGCGACGCGGTCGTCGAACTCATGACCACCGCCGCCGATCTCGACGTGCCTCTGGCCGTCGATGCCGCGTTCGGCCGCAACTGGGACGAAGCCCATTGAGCCCGTCGCGGGTCGCCCTGGCCGCGCAAAAAGATTATCTAATTCAAAGATTTACGGATTGCCGGGAACTAACGGCTTGGACGGGAATCTTAACTCTCGAGTGCCTTGGCACTCGCCTGCCTGCCTCCCCGGGCAGGCGCAACGCGGCCGCCCCAAGCCGCATTGCTTCAATCGCCCCGGACTTGTACCCGCATCGTTCCGGGGTTTTTTTTAAGTATGGCGCCCGTCCCCGTCTCGAGGACCGGATCCGGCAAGGAAGCGCTCGAGGACCCCGCGGGCTTCGCGCTCGCCCGTGCGTTTCGTCGCCGAAAAAAGCTGCACGCTGGCGCGGCCCTCGAGCGCTTCCGCGACGTCCTGCAGGGCGCCGGCCTGCTGCGCTCGCTTCAGCTTGTCCGCTTTCGTCAACAGCACGTGTACGGGCAATCTCACCGCTTCGGCGAACTCGATCATGGTCAGGTCGAATTCGGTCAGCCCACGGCGGCTGTCGACAACCAGCAACAGTCCCCCGAGGCTTTTGCGGCGCTCGAAATAATCAGTGAGCAGCCGGCCCCAGTGGCGCCGCACCGTTGCCGAGACGCGCGCGAATCCGTAGCCCGGCAGATCGACGAGTCGCCGGCCCGGCGCGAGCTCGAAAAAGTTCACGAGCTGGGTGCGTCCGGGGGTTTTCGACGTGCGCGCAAACTGGCGCCGGTTGACGATCACGTTGATGGCGCTCGACTTGCCGGCATTCGAACGGCCGGCGACCGCAACCTCGCAGCCTTCGTCGGCGACGAATTGGGCAGGCGCGTTCGCGCTCTTCAAAAAGCGGGCCTCGGGGTATTCGGACATGGGGTATGCGCGCCGGATTCTGTGTATAATTTTGGCGATTTGACGACACTTGGCGCCATTAATCCAGCGGCGCGACCCACATATACCCCGACTGTGATGACACCGGTCATCGCCAGGAAGTAACGGTTTTAGCCTATGAGAATCCAGTTCGTCCTTATTTGCGCCCTCGCCGCATCCGCGCTGGCCGTGAGCCAGGCCAGGGCCGAGAGCCTCGTAACCGGCGACGCCGAGGTCGGCAAGGCCAGGGCCGTAACGTGCTCGGCCTGTCACGGCGCGGCCGGTATCAGCGTTACGCCGCTGTGGCCGAACATTGCCGGGCAGGGGGCCAGGTACATCGTGACGCAGCTGGAGGCCTTCAAGAAAGGTGCGCGCCAGAACGCGCTCATGTCGAGCCAGGCGATGCTGCTGTCCGACGAGGACATGCGCAACCTTGCCGTGTATTACGAGTCCCTGCCGATGGCCGCGCAGGCCGTCGCCGATCCGGACCTCGTCAGTCGCGCCGAGGCGCTGTACCGTGGCGGCAACGCCGAAAAAGGCGTGCCGGCGTGCATCGCCTGTCACGGCCCGACCGGTCGCGGCAACCCTGCCGCCGGCTACCCGGCGCTGAACGGCCAGCACAGCGCCTACGCCGCGAAAACCCTCAACGACTATGCCTCCGGTGCGCGAAAATCCGACGGCGTCACGCAGGTTATGCGCGGCATCGCCGAGCGACTGAACCAGGCGGACATCGCGGCACTCGCGTCCTACATGCAGGGACTGAAGTAATGGTGCGTACCTTGACGATGTGCGATTCGGGAACCGGGCCGATTGCGGCGGCCGGTGTGATCGGCGCTGCGCGCGCCGCGGTGCTGGCGTTTGCCCTTTGCCTCGCAGCCTGCGGCACGGACCAGCCTGCGCCCGTCGAGGAGGAATCACCGCCGGTCGCGGAAGGGCAGGCCATGGACCCCGTCGAGGCGGACGCGCCGCAGCAGGACGCCGAAGACGACCCCGATACGCCGCTCGAAATCGTCGAGGAATCGGCCTCGGAAGCCAGCGACTCGGGCGAAGAGGCCTTGCGGCTGGCGCGCGTGGAACCGAAGGCGCCCAAGGTCAGCTACAAGTACAGGGAGGGCCAGCATTACCAGCGCCTCGTACCGAGCCAGCCGACGATCGGCGGCGCCGACAAGATCGAGGTCGCGGAGTTCTTCTGGTACGGCTGCCCGCACTGTTACGACCTCGAGCCGACCATCAATCGCTGGGCCGCCAACAAGCCGTCGAACGTTCGCTTCGTGCGGGTGCCGGCGATGTGGAATGACGTTCTCGAAACCCACGCCAAACTCTTCTATGCCGAGGAAGTGCTCGTTCGCAACGGCGTCATCAAGGACGGCGAGGGATTCCACAAAGCCGTATTCGACGAGTATCACGAGCGCAATAACCGCCTGCTGACCGAGCAGTCGATCAGGCGCCTGTTCGCCAGGTTCGGAGTCAGCGACGAGCAATTCGACAAGGCGTGGAATTCATTCGAGGTCGCTCAGAAGCTGCGCGTCGCCGCGGACCTCGCTCGCCGTTACAGCATCGCGGCCGTCCCCGCGATCGTCGTCAACGGCAAATACCGCACGGGCGGCTCCGAGGCCGGCGGTTACCCGCAGTTGATCGAGGTCATCGACGAACTCGTCGCACGCGAGAGCACGCGCTAGCCGTTGTCCTCTGCAATGATCTTGAGCTCTCCTGCCGTGTCGCGCTGCCAGTAGAGCCGCTTCGTCGTAATGCTTTGCTCGTCTCCGTGCGCCACCCTGTGCGTGAAGCGGCTCAGGTAGAGTTCCTGTTCTTCGGGATCCGCGAGCAGCAACAGGTCATCGATCGCGACTTCGCTCTCGCCACGATTGCCGAGCGTCTGCAGTCGCAGTGAGGCCCATTCCCGCATCGTGAGGCCGCGGTAGGTGAAGTCGTCGGCGTACGTCGAGAGATACGCGTGCACGTCGCCCGCCGCGAGCGCGGCAGCCCAGCGCGCAACTGCAGCGCGCAATTCATTCTGCAGCGCAGCGCGCTTGGCGGAGTCGGCCCACTTCAGCTGCCGCGTCACGATCACGGGTGTTACGAGCGGCAGAAACTCGTCCGCGAGCGCGCGCAGCGTGGCATTGGGCAACGCAAGACACCCGTCCGTGTCAAGCGGCGGGCGGCGGTCGCCGCCCGCGACGCCGTGGACCCAGATG